>DATGAX010000164.1:0-8410 GCA_035312965.1 Acidimicrobiales bacterium | reverse complement strand
TTCCTTGGGGCACCGGTCGGTCGAGCTCGGACTGGCCTCGGTGGCCGAGCTGGACGAGATGGCCGCCGCGTGGCGGCGCTGGGCGGCCGCCCCCGACGGGTGGTTCGCCGTCCTGCACGGCGAGATCATCTGCCGGCTTTGAGGCTCTCGGTGATCCGAGTGATCCGAGGATCCGAGGTTTGACATCGAACGTGTGTTCGGCTAAATTGCTTCGGTAGTGCTGTAGCGCCATTGAGGCCCGGCTGGCGGCCTCCTCTGTCAAGCGGATCGTTCGCGGATGTCGAGGAGGTGCGTTGTCCGGACTGCGGGAGGCGGCGGTCGCCCTGCGGGGTTTCTTGGCCGGTCTCGAGCCCGGCGCGCTGTCCGGGGCGGAGTGCGCCGGGCTGGCCGCTGAGCTGGCCCGCACGGAGAAGGCGTGCGCCGGGGCCCGCCTGCTGCTGGCGGCACGGGCGGTGGAGATCGGCGCCCACCCCGGGCTGGGGCCGGCGGACGGGGCGGCGTGGTTGGCCCGGCAGTCCGGCATCACCGGCGGCCAGGCTCGGCAGGTCCTCGACACCGCCCGGCAGCTCGGCGACTGCCCGGACACCAAGGCGGCGTTGTTGGCCGGCGACATCTCGCTGGCCCAAGCAGGCGAGATCACCCGGGCCGAGGCCCAGACGGCGGGCGCGGAAGGGGAGCTGCTGCCCGCCGCCCGGGACAGTGACCTGTCGGCGCTGCGCGATCGGGCCCGCGAGCACCTCCAAGCTTCCGCCGATCCGGCCCAGCTGCGTCGGCGCCAGTACCAGGCCCGGGAGCTCCGCCATTGGCGGGACCGGGACGGCATGGTACGCCTGAGCGGTGCTCTCCCACCCGAGATCGGCTTGCCGCTGGTCCGCAAGGTCGAAGCCGCCGCGCTGCGTATCCGGCGCCGCGTCAGCGTGGCGGGAGGGGAGCGGGAGCGCTTCCAGGCCTATGTCGCCGATGCCCTGGCGCAGCTGGTCGCCGGGGCTGGAACCGACGGGGCCACTGCCGGGACGGGCCGGCCGTCCTCCCAGGCGGAGCTGGTGATCGTCTGCGACATCAATGCGTGGCGCCGCGGCCACACCCATCCCGGAGAGGCGTGTCACATCATCGGCGGCGGCCCCATCCCGGTGGACGTGGCGAAGGAGCTGTCCGAGGACGCCTTCCTCAAGGCTGTCCTTCACACCGGGGTCGAGATCCACACCATCAGCCACTTCGGACGCCACATCCCCGCCGCCTTGCGCACCGCCCTCGACCTCGGACCGGTGCCCGAGTTGACCGGCCGGGCCTGCGTTGACTGCGGGACCCGCTGGGGCTTGCAGTACGACCACGTCGACCCGGTCGCCCACCACGGCCCCACCGCCTACGCCAACCTCCAGGCTCGCTGCTGGAAGGACCACCAGGCCAAGACCGAGAAGGACCGCCAGGCAGGGCTCCTCGGGCCGCACGCCCCTCGGCCGCCCCATGCCCCTCGACCCCGTGATACATCGTGACCCGGTCCGTACACTCAGGCCATGGCTACCTTCGTCTTCCGGCTCGAGGCACCGCGGCCCAACTTCGCTTTCGACATGACCGACGAAGAGCGCGCCGTCATGCGCCGCCACGCCGCCTATTGGCAGCCGCTGGTCGAGGCGGGCCGAATGGTCGTCTTCGGCCCGGTCCTCGACCGCGGGGGGTCTTGGGGTCTCGGGGTGGTGGAGGCCGACGACGAGGAGGAGATCAGGGCCTTCGCCGCCGGCGACCCGGTGGTCACGACCGGGACGGCGTCCATCGAGATGGGCCGCATGCTGGCCGGGTTCGTCCGCCCGGCCGGCCAACCGTCGGCCAGCTAAGCATCGGCCAGCTAAGCCTCGGCCGCGAAGGCCGGCATCACGTCCAGCTCGCTCGGCAGATCGGCCCGCCGGGCCGTCAGCAGGAAGGCCGACACCAGGGCGGCCGTCCCCAAGAGGGAGGCGCTGATGGCGAAGCCGGTCGTGTACCCGTGCACCGCGGCGGCCGCCGCTACGGTCCGGGGCGCGCCGTGGTGGGAGGCGAGGTATCCGGTGGTGGCGGAGGCGGCGACGGTGTTGAGCAGGGCCACGCCGAGCGAGCCTCCGGTCTGCTGGGTGGTGTTGACCAGCGCGCTGGCCACCCCGGCATCGTCCTCGCCGACCCCGATCAGGGCGGTGCTGCTCATCGGCACGAAGGCGGTGCCCATGCCCAGGCTGACCATGAGCTCGGCGGGGAGGATGTGCAGCAGGTAGCCGCTGTGCGGGTGCACCTGGGTGAAGACGACCAACCCTGCCGCGGCCACGAGGAAGCCCACCGCCATCAACGGTCGGGGCCCGAGCTGGGGCAGCAACCGGCTCGACAGGGTGGCCCCCACGACGATGCCCACCGAGAAGGGCAGGAAGGCGAAGCCGGCCTTGATGGCCGAGAAGCCGAGCACCTGCTGGAAGTAGTAGGTGAGGAAGAGGAACATGGCGAACAGCGCGATACCGACGAGCAGCGACGAGATGAACGATGCGCCCCGATTGCGGTCGGCCAGCACCCGGAGGGGCAGGAGCGGGTTGCGGGTCCGGCTCTCGATCAGGGCGAAGGCGCCGAGAAGCACCGCCCCGAGGGCGACGAAGCCGAGGGTCCCGCCCGAGCTCCAGCCATGGCTCTCGGCCCGGGTGAAGCCGTACACCAGCGAAAGAAGGCCGGCCGTGGAGGTCACCGCGCCTGGCACGTCGTACGTGGAGCGGTGCTCGGAACGGCTCTCCCGCACCAGCCGGGTGGCGGCGACGGCGGCCAGGATGGCGATGGGGACGTTGATCAGCAGGGTCCAGCGCCATGACACGTACTGGGTCAGGAGCCCGCCGAGGATGAGGCCGAGGGCCGCCCCCCCGCCGGAGATGCCGCCGTACACCCCGAAGGCCCGGGCCCGCTCGTGCGGTTCGGTGAACGTGACGGTGATGAGGGACAGGGCGGCCGGGGCCATCAGCGCGGCCATGGCGCCCTGCAGGGCCCGGGCCCCGAACAGCATCGCTGAGCTCTGGGCCAGTCCGCCCAGGGCGGAGGCGGAGGCGAAGCCGATCAGGCTCAGGACGAAGACGCGCTTGCGCCCCAGGTAGTCGGCCACCCGGCCGCCCAGGAGCAGCAGGCCGCCGAAGGCCAGCGTGTAAGCGGTGAGCACCCATTGCCGATCGTTGACCGACAGGTGGAGGGCCCGCTGCGCGGACGGGAGGGCGATCGTGACGACGGTGGCGTCGAGCACCGTCATCAGCTGGGCGATGGCGATCACGGCCAGCGCCTGGAAGCGCCGGGGGTCGGGCTCAGTCGTGGGGGAGAGGTAGGTCTCGGCTACCGCCATTGTTGGTTGCCTCTTTCGTGGGGGGTTGGGCTACAATCGGAGTGTCCGTTCCGGTTGCTCGACCAATATACGGAACGAGCGTTCCGTTTGTCAACGGAATTTCCTGGGGAGGAAGCTCAAGTGACCGCAGTGGCTCTGGAAGGGTGGGCGAGAAAGAACGGTGGGCGAGTGCGGGGGCCGGGCTGGTGAGCCCCGAAGCCGCCACCCCTCTCCGTGCCGACGCCCGGCGCAACCGGGAGCTGATACTGGCCGCCGCCGACGAGATGTTCGCGGCCGAGGGCGTGGGCGTGCCGGTGGACGAGATCGCCCGCCGGGCCGGGGTGGGAGCGGGGACGCTGTACCGGCACTTCCCCACCAAGGAGGCGCTGTTCGAGGCGGTGCTCATCGCCCACATGGAGCGGCTGGCCGCTCGGGGCCGGGAGCTGGCCGAGCGGGACGATCCGGGCGTCGCCCTGTTCGAGTTCATCGAGTCGTTGGCCCACGAGGGGGCGTCCAAGAAGAACCTGGTGGACGCCCTGTCCGGTGCCGGTATCGACTTCAAGGCGTCGGCCTCGGCCAGCAAGGCGGCGGTGGAGGGTGCCTTCCGCGAGCTGCTGCTGCGGGCCCAGAAGGCGGGCACCATCCGTACCGACGTGACCGTGGCCGATCTCTTCACGCTCGTGATGGGGACGTGCACCCTGGCCAACCCGGTGGCCGAGGGCTCGCAGGCCCGGATGCTCGCCGTGGTGTGCGCCGGGCTGCGGGTCCCAGGGTGAGACGGCCGTGAAGGCGGCCGTCTACTACGCCACCGGGGCGCCGGACGTGTTCCGCTACGAGGACGTGCCCGACCCGTCGGCGGGCGAGGCGGACATCCTGATCCGGGTCGAGGCGGTGAGCATCGAGGGGGGCGACACCCTCAACCGGTTGGGCGGGGCGCTGACGGCGAAGCCCCACATAGTCGGCTACCAGGCGGCCGGCACGGTGGTGGAGGCAGGTGCCGCCACCACCTTCACCCCCGGCGACCGGGTGGTCACGGTCGGGATGGACGGCTCGCACGCCGAGTTGCGCGCTGTACCGCAGTCCTTCGCCTGGAAGCTGCCGGACGATGTGTCCATCGAGGACGGGGCGTGCGTGCCCATCCCCTTCGGCACCGCCGACGACTGCCTCTTCGAGTTCGGGCATCTGGCCGCCGGGGAGACGGTCCTCATCCACGCCGGCGGCGGGGGCGTGGGCATCGCCGCCATCCAGCTGGCCAAGCAGGCCGGCGCCCGGGTCCTCGCCACCGCCTCCAGCGACGACAAGCTCGAACGCCTCCGGGCCCTCGGGCTGGACGACGGCATCAACTATGCCCACACCGACTTCGTGGCCGAGGCCCGCCGGCTCACCGACGGCCGCGGCGTGGACGTGATAGTGGACTCGGTCGGCGGTCCCACCCTGCAGGGCAGCATCCAGGCGCTGGCCTACCGGGGTCGCTGCGTCACGGTCGGCGACGCGGGGCGGGCCCCGGCCGAGACCCTCGACATCTCGACCATGCGCCCCAACAACCAGACGTTGTCGGGCTACTTCCTCGGCGCCGAGCTTTTCCTCGGGGCGAGGGCCCACGAGATGATCGCCAACCTCCTGCAACGGGTCGCCGACCGGAGCCTGCAGGTGGTGATCGACCGCACCTACCCCCTGTCCGAGGCGGCCGCCGCCCACGCCTACATCGAGAGCCGGCAGTCCTTCGGTCGGGTGCTGCTCAAGCCGTAGGGCTCAGCGGGTCGGCCAGCGCCTGGTACGACCGGCACGGCTCGTTGCGCAGGCTGGGGCAGGCCGGCAGCGGGGTCGGCACCTGGACCGACGGCACGACCGGCAGCACCAGGCTGGACGGCATGGTGGCCGACGATGCCAGCCACACCGTGCCCGGGCGGGTCGGGACGGTCTGGGCGAAGGACCAGATGGGCTGGGTCCCGTTCGGGGCCGAGATGGTCACCCGGATGCGTGATCCGGCCCGGTAGACGTGGCCCTCGTAATAGAGTGGTATCGCCACCCGGACGTACTGGCCGGCCGGCATGGCCTGGGCGTCCGACGCCAGCATGGTCGGCACCGGGGCGAGGAGGGTGCTCGCCTGGCGCAGCATGTCGTCGGCGGTGGCGGAAAGCCTGCGTTCGCTGGCCCGCATCCAGCCGTTCTGGACGAACGTCTCGTTGCCGTCCGGGCGCACCTCACTGACCGTGGCCTGGAGATCGACGTCGGGCGTGGAGGAGCGCACCCAGATGTAGACGGCTCCCGAACCGATGACCGACGTGTCGGATGTCAGCGGCGACGAAACGTAGGACAGCGCCGTCCCGTACCGGTTCGGCTGCCAGGACCACGTCCAGGCTGACGCGTTGGACCACAGCCCGCCGGTGCCCGTGTTGCCGGTGTAGTCGTTCGACGCTCCGGCCGACTCGGACCGGTACCAGTTGACGCCACCCCGCGCCGGCGGCCGGGATTGCAGCGCCCCGCCGGGCGTCAGGTACCAGGTGCGGGCGATCGTGCCCGGGACGGGCAGCGTAGAGAAGGACTGCTCGAAGCCGGGGTAGGGATCGCCGGGCTGCTCGGCACCGGGGACGTTGTTGCCGGCGCCGTTGTCGAAGAGGACCCGCACCGACGGCAGCGCCTCGAAGGCGGAGAGGGCCGACTGGTAGGTCGGTTGCTGCTGAATCGGGTCGGGGGGCAGGGTGTCCACCGTGCTGACGCCGAGCGCCTGCTGGTAGACGACCGGGGCGGAGGCCTCCACCAGCGCCTGGTTGACGATGGGCGCCTGGTGGGCGACGAACAGCTCCAGGAAGTCGTACAGCTTGTCGTAGGTGTACGGATCCAGAGAGTCGATGTGGGCCCCGTTGGTGAATGTGAACCACTTCTGCCTGGTCCCGGTGAAGTGGGCCACCAGGTCGGCGCAATGGCCGCCGGTCTGCTCGTCCTCCCACTGGCAGGCCATGAACGTCGGCACCTTGATCCGGTCGACGAAGGTGATCGGGTCGAGCGGGTCGGCGACGGCCGGGACGTAGTGCGAGTTGGCCTTGATTTTGGCCATGAGGTCGGCCGCTTCGCCGTGCAGCGCCTGGTTGGCGGCGCAGGTGGCGTCCCCGCTCTGGATCTGCTGGTAGGCCCAGGCCTGGCCGCCGTGGGGCGACGCCGGTTCGGCCTCCTGTTGGCGCTGCTGGGCCCACGCCACCGCGAACCCGGTGTTGAGGATCCCGCCGGGGTACAGCGTTGTAGCGGTGGCGTCGATGGTCGACAGCGGGGCGATGGCCTCCAGATCGGGAGGCTGGAGCTGGGCGGTGAACAGCTGGCTTATGGCCCCGTACGAGATGCCCAGCATGCCGACCTTGTGGCCCAACACCCACGGCTGGTGGGCAATGGTCTCGATGGCGTCGTAGCCGTCGAGGTTCTGCAGGGGCTCGAAGAAGTCGTACGCCCCGGCCGAGCAGCCCGTGCCCCTCATGTTGATGTCGACCACGGCGAAGCCCATGAGGTTGGCCAGGATGGCGATGCCGTTGACCGGCCCGGCCGGGTCGGCGTAGCCGTAGCCCGAATACTCGATCAAAGTGGGGTAGGGCGGCATGTAGTCCGGCCCGTTGGGCACGTGGACGCTGGCCGGCAGGCCCGGCTCGCCCGCCGGGCTGGTCGGCGGGTGCACGTCGATGGCCAGCTGCGTGCCGTCACGGGTGGTCAGGTAGGTGTAGCCGTTGTCGGGGATGCTCTGCCCGTAGATGCCCGGGTCCCAAGGTGCGGCGGCCGCGTCGTGCACCGTGATCGGTCCCGACGTCGGGCCGTGCGCCACCCGCACCCGGTAGCCGCGGCCGGGAGTCACGTTGCGGAAGAGGATGCCGCCCTGCGGGTCGGCCGCCTGGGTGTACGCGACCCGACCCCGGTGGTCGACCAGCGACGCCCGGGCCCCGCCCGGCAGACCCACCGCGTACACCTGCTCCACGCTGCCGTGGGCGCTGAAGCTGGTGCCGGCGGGAGCCCGTGAGACCACGCCTTGGCCCACGAGCGCCGCCACGAGGGCGACGGCGGCGGCCAGGCCCAGCTTTCGCAATCCGGTCATAACACCGGATCTTCGACACGCGCCGATCGGATTCCTGCCGCTCGGAAAATAATGAGTGAGTAATCACTCATTACTTGGTATCGTGCGGGCCGTGCACGCCGAACCGGTACATCAGCTGCGCCGGCGGGCCTCCGCGCTGCCACCCGGCGAGCGCCGGGAGATGATCGTGCGGGCGGCCCTGCCGCTCGTACTCGTCCACGGCGAGACGGTCACCACCAAGGACATCGCCGAGGCGGCCCAGATCGCCGAAGGCACCATCTTCCGGGTCTTCGCCAGTAAGGAGGAGCTCCTCCAGGCGGTCGTGGACCGTGCGCTCGACCCGGCGCCGCTCGAGGAGGCCATCGGGGCCATCGACCCGTGCCTTCCGCTGGAGGACGCCGTGGTGGAAGCCGCCACCCTCATCCAGCGACGGGTCGTCGACGTCTGGCAGTTCATGTCCGGCGTCGGCCATCGCATCCACACCCACGAGAAGCGACCCCCGGTCCAGAGCCCGGCCCTCACCAAGCTGTTCGAGGCCCACCGCCGGCAATTGGCGGTCAAACCGGCGGAGGCGGCGCGGCTGCTGCGCTCCTTTGTCCTGGCCATGAGCCATCCCATGATCTCGCCCGAACGGGTCAAGCCGGCCGAGATCGCCAAGCGCTTCCTCTACGGGGTCGCATGCTGACCCGCCTCCTCCGCGACCGGCTGCGGCCCTACCGGCGCACCTTGTTGTGGGTGGCGGCCCTGCAGACCGTTCAGACGGCGGCCACGCTGACCCTTCCGACCCTCAACGCCCGCATCATCGACCAGGGCATCCTCAAGCACAACGAGCACTACATCGTCACCACCGGCGGCGTCATGCTGGCCTTCTCGGCCGTACAGGTGACCTTCGCCGTCGCCGCCGTGTACCTCGGTGCCAAGGTGTCGATGAAGTTCGGCCGCGACCTGAGGAACGCCCTTTTCCACACCGTCACCGGGTTCTCCGCCCGCGAGGTCGGCTCCTTCGGAGCCCCGTCGCTCATCACCCGCATCACCAACGACGT
>DATGAX010000163.1:0-4415 GCA_035312965.1 Acidimicrobiales bacterium | reverse complement strand
GAATCCCACCTGGTGAGATCGTGCGCATCAGTGCCGAGCAGGGCGACATGCTCGAGCCGTTCGTGCGGTGGTCACTACCGCGAGAAGGCGGCGTGTTCTTCACACGAGCGGAGGCCGCCGAGCGCAGTGGCCTAGAACCGGACCTGACCGATCAGGTCTTGGCCGCGGGTGGTCTGTGGGATCAGACGCACGTCGATGAGGACGATCTCGCCGCCTTGGAGATGGTCGCGACCGCCATCAAGTTCGGTCTGCCGACCGACGCACTGCTCCAGAGCCTGCGTGTGCTTGCCGATTCCCTCGGCAAGGTCTCCGAAGCCACGACAAGGCTTTTCCACCTGCACGTCCACGAAGTCCTGCGCGTCCAGGGTCTTCGAGGCGCCGAACTCATGGCCGCGACACAAGCAGTCGCCAACCCGTTGGCGGATCTCGTTGAGCCAGCCGTTCTCTACTTCCACCGCAAGAGCTGGGAGCGCGCCAACCGGGAGGACCTCATCCTCCATCTGCAAGAGGAGTCCATCGCTCCTGGTGAGTTCGTACGGACGCTGTTGTTCGTCGACATTTCCGGCTACACGGCGATGACGGAATCGATCGGAGACGCCGCAGTGGCGCGCGTCGTCGACCGCTTCGCCGGTCTCGTCCGACATACCGCGTCGGAGTGCAGCGGTGAGGTCGTCAAGCAGATTGGTGACGAGTTCATGCTCGTCTTTCCCGATCCCGCAGCGGCGGTCACATTCGGAACGACGATCACTGCCCGAGCCCGGCGCGATCTGACGCTGCCTCCCCTTCGCATCGGCGCACACAGCGGCAGCGTCCTCTACCGCGAGGGTGACTACTACGGAGCGACGGTCAACCTCGCTGCCCGCGTCACCTCGGTGGCGCGCGGAGGGCAGTTCGTCGTCACCGCGATCGTGCGCAAGCAGGCCCTTGGCGATTCAAGGTCCTTCAAGGCGTTAGGTGAGCACGTACTCAAGGGGATCGGCGAGCCGATCGCCTTGTTCGAGGTAACGGCCCCGTAGAACAGGCGAATGGCGACTGCCGACACCCGTCCAGCATCTACCCCGTGCCGACAGACGCCTCAGTCCGCCACGTTGACTTTGGCGACGACTCGGGTCGGCCGCACCCGCACGACCATCTCCGGGGCCACACCGTTCCGACGCCCATACTGCTCAGCGAGGTCAGCGCCCATATAGCGGCCGCCGAGACGGGTCGCCCAGAGCACCAGAGCGTCCCGGTCGGTCGACGCGAACGCAGTTCCGGAGATGGTCACAAAGCCAAATGGCGGCCTCTCGTCGTCCCAGCACAAGGACACTCGCGGATCCCGCAGGATCGCCTTTCCCTTGATCGTCTCGGACGACGTCATGAAGACAATGTCCTCGCCATCCAGGTCGACCCAGACCGGTGCGACGTGTGGCGATCCGTCAGAGCGGACCACGCCAAGCTTCGCGGTGCGCACGGGAGTGGCCAAGACGAACTCCCGCCACCAGCCTTGAGGAGCATCGGTATAGCCCATGCCCACGGTCTATACCCGGACCAGAACCGGCTTGCCGCGCCATGTGATCCTCACACATCCTGCCGGCCTCCACCCAGGAGCTGGCGGGCGGAGCTCCGGCTCTCTGATTCCCGCCATTGGTCACGACCGGGAAGCCGGCGGGACCGCACCCACGGTTGCGATCGGCTAGATGACCCCGCTCACCGAACATGGCGACGGAAGGACGCCATGTCGAGCTCGTGTCGATGCCGCTGCGCACTGGTGCCGTCCCAATCGTCGACCTGCTCGCGCGCCCACGCCACCCAGCCGTCGATCGTCTCGATGTGGCGCCAGAGGAGCTCGTTGATGAGCGAGTTGATGTGAACCCGTTCGGGGAATGGCCCGCCGTCGGTCATCTCGTACTCGCGTGCCAGCGCCATCCCGGTGGCACGCATTTCCCTGGCCCACCGTTCGATGGCCTCGATCGTGGCCCAGGTGTCCCCCTTGGTCCCCCGGTCGGCAAAGAAGAGCTTGAGTCCGCCCTCGAACTCGAGCGCGGGCCCGGCGCCGGGCTGGCCTAGCCACGATCGCAGGGCCCGGCGGCCCGCCGGGGTGATCGAATACATCGTCCGTCGCCGTCGACCGGTCGGTCGCTGCTCCGCCGTCGCCAGCCCCAGTGAAACGAGGCGCTTGGCTGACTCGTAGATCTTGCTCTCGGCCCGCGGCCACAAGAAGCGCAGGCTGCGTTGTGACTGCTGAACGAGGTCGTAGGCGGACCACTCGCGCCGAAGGGTGAGAAGACCCAGCAGGGCGTAGTTCGTCGCGGTGAGGGGCTGATCGACACCTTGACATTACTCCCGTCGGGAGTAAGGTCGACCACCATAGACCCAGGGGGGGACATGATCGTCATCCGCTTCAAGGTGAGGTGTCAGCCCGACAAGACCGACCGGATGAGCGAGGCCTTCCTCGACGTGATCGCCCCGAGTCGTGCCGTCGCCGGCGTCGTCAGCTTCGACATCGCCAGTGACCTTGCCGACCCGGACGCGTTCATCGCCACTGAGGTCTTCGAAGACCAGGAGGCACGGGATCGTCAGGAGTCCTTGCCCGAGGTCGGCAAGGTGATGGCCTTGCTCCCCCAGTCCCTGGCAGGACCACCGGAGGCGACCATCTTCCACGTCTCCTCCTCAGCGCCGGCCATGTGACGGGCGCGGGGTGACTATCACCAGGTCCAACCCGGGACCGGTTCTGGTGGCGCCTCCTCGGCGGGGGTGACGCCTACCGGGGCGGGGTGAACTCGCCCCGCTCGGATTCGCTCAGGGCACGGAAATGGCAGGCGCCGAGGTGGTCGTCGACGACACCGAGGGACTGCATGGCGGCGTAGGCCGTAGTCGGCCCGACGAAGCGAAACCCATGCTTGCGCAGCAGCCCGGACAAGGCCCGGGACTCAGGGGTCGAGCCGGGCAGGTCGGCCATGGTCCGGGGAGGCCGGCGCCTCGGTGGTTCGTGGCGCCAGAGCAGCGCGGCCAGGGAGATCCCTTCCTCCCGCAGCCGGAGGGTGGCCCTGGCGTTCTCGATGGCGGCCACGATCTTGGCCCGATGGCGAACGATGGTGACATCGGCGAGCAGCCGCTCCACGTCGGCCTCTCCGAAGGCGGCCACCACGGCGGGGTCGAAGGCGGCGAAGGCCCTCCGGAACCCCTCTCGTTTGCGCAGGATGGTGAGCCACGACAACCCGCTCTGGAAACCCTCCAGGCACAGCTTCTCGAACACCCGGCCATCGTCGCCGACCGGCCGTCCCCACTCGAGGTCGTGGTAACGCTGGTACTCGGGCGTGGAGGTGGCCCAGGGGCATCGAGCCAAGCCGTCCTCGCCGACGACGATCGCGCTCATCGCCAAATGGTGCCGGGTCCGGTCGTACCGGGATCGATGCGCCCGGTCCGGATCAGGATCGCCAGCGCCGTCCCCCCTCGCCGGCCAGGACCCGCCCGAACTTCAGGTCGGGGAAGTGGGCACCCACTCCCGGGTCGCCCGATCGCTCCAGCTCGGCCCACATCCGCTCCCTGGTCCTGCGGGCCAGGGCCGGATCCACATCGGAGATCGCTCCCCACTCCGTCTCGTCCAGCTGCACGGGACAGCTGATGGCGTCGCCCAGCAGGATGGCCCGCTCCGGCCCCTCGGAGAGGACGATCACGAGATGGCCCGGGGTGTGCCCGGGAGCGGCCAGGGCGGTGACACCCGGCGCGATGGGAGCGTCGCCTTCGATCAGCGTCACCCTGCCGTCGTCGAGCAGACGGCGGAGGCCGTCACGCACCTGGGGCAGCATCAGGTCGGTCTCCTCGACGACGAAACGTGTCCAGTCGCCCTCCCCCACGAAGAGGCCGGCGTTGGGGAACGTCGCCTTGCCATCTCCGTCGACCAGCCAGCCGCAGTGGTCGATGTGGAGGTGGGAGCAGACGATCGTGCCGACCGTCTCGGGCCTCACTCCGGCGCCCGCCAGCTCCCCCATGAGCTTGCCGCCGATGAAGGTGTCGCCCCACATCTCACCCAGTCCGGCGTCGACGAGCACCGTCTCTTCGCCTAGCGGCCTTCCCTGGACGACGAAGCAGCCGATGGGCATGTGCATCTTGCCGTCGGGTCCCACGAGGTCCTCATGGCCCTCGAACGTGGCCAAGGGGCCGAAGTACTCGGGCCCGGTCATGAACTCGCCGTCGTTGACCGCAGTGAGGCTCAGCTCACCGATCTTCATGCCCTGTCGCCTCCCCACGACTCGTCGTCTCCTCGGAAGAACCCACCGCAGGGCACGAACGTAGCCGGGGGGCCCGTTGTCCCCGCGACCTACCCGGGCCGGGTCAGCCAGGACCGGGGGGAGCGCCAGGGGGGAGAGCGCCCCGGCAGTGCGGCCCGGCCGCCGCCCGCCGCCGAGCCTCGTGCTGGGCAGCCAGGCCGA
>DATGAX010000162.1:0-4903 GCA_035312965.1 Acidimicrobiales bacterium | reverse complement strand
CCTACGCGGTGGCCATGGAGATGCTCCTCACCGGGCGCATCCTCGACGCCGAGGAGGCCCTGCGATGGGGGCTGGTGACCCACGTGGTACCCAAGGGCGCGGGACTGGCCAAGAGCCGCGAGATCGCCTCGGTGATCGCGGCCAACGGGCCGCTCTCGGTGGCCGCGTCCAAGGCGTCGGCGGTGGAGACCGGCTGGCTACCGGAGGAGACCGCCGGCCCCATAGAGCGGGGATACGCCGCGATGGTGACCCGCAGCAACGACGCCAAAGAGGGGATGAAGGCGTTCATGGAGAAGCGGCCCCCCCATTTCACCGGAACCTGATCAGCCCACCGGGGTGACACCGAGCACCCGGTCCAGCAGGGCGTCGACGGTGCGCAGCACGGCCCGCTTCGAGGGCGGGTGCTCGCCGCCGAGAAGCGTGACCGCCTCTTCCAGCGCGGCCAGCAGCATGGCCGCCAGCACGTTCGGGTCACCCGGCAGCTCCACCCCGCCGGCGGCCGCCGCCGCCCCGGCCAGCTGCGCCAGCGGCAGGCACCGGGCCGCGCTGATGCGCCGGTACTCGTCGGGGCCCAGCACCGCCGGCAGGTCGGCCACGATGCGGCCGTCGGTCGACCGGGCCCGGGCCTCGACGTAGGCCCGGGCCGCCCGACGGATCCACGCCACCGGATCGTCGGCGGCGCGGCCCGCTCGGACGACGGCGTCGAACAGCTCCCGGTCCACCTGCTCGACGACGGCGGCGAAGACATCGACCTTGGTGTCGAAGTGGTGGTACAGCGCCCCGCGGGTCACCCCGGCCGCGGCCACGATCCGGTCGAGGCCGGCCTCGGCAAAGCCCTCCTCGGCGAAGAGCCGGCGAGCCGAGTCGATGATGGCCTGCCTCGTGGTGGCGGACCGTTGGGCCTGCGTCCGGCGCCCGGCTGGAACCATTGGACAAAACATACCATCTGTAGGTATCTTCGCGCTGATGCCAACCGCCAAGCTGGATGTCGACGTCTGCGTCGTGGGGGCCGGCTTCGCCGGCCTGACCACGGCCCGCATGCTCGTGGCCGAGGGATACACGGTCGCGGTGCTCGAAGCGCGCGACCGGGTCGGGGGCCGGACCTGGAGCGACTCGGCGGCGGGCGGCCTGGCCATCGACCGGGGCGGGGCGTGGCTCAGCCCCCGTCACACCGCCGCTCTGGCGTTGGCGGCCGAGCTGGGCGTCCCGACGTACAAGACATACGTGGCCGGCTCGCACCTGCTCGTCAGCGAAGGCCGGATGCAGCGCTACAAGGGCCTCATCCCCAGGATCAGCCCGCTGGCCCTCATCCAGATCGCCGCCACGCAGTGGCGGGTCGATCGGATGGCGCGGCAGGTGCCCGTCGACGAGCCGTGGTCGGCGCCCCGGGCGGCGGAGTGGGACGCCGACTCGGTCGGTGACTGGCTGTCCCGGGTGCGCATCCGGTCGGACGTGGGGCGGGACCTGTTCTCGATGGCGGTGCGGGGCCTGTTCGCGGCCACGGACATGCGGGACGTGTCTCTGCTCCACCTTCTCTTCCTGGTGCGGGCCCACGAGAAGATCGAGGATCTCTTCTCCATCGAAGGCGGCGCCCAGGAGAACCTGGTCGAGGGGGGCCTGGCCGGCTTGGCCGTGCGCATGGCCGCCGACCTCGGGGAAGCGGTGCGCCTCGGTGCGGCGGTGCGTTCCATCACCCAGACGGGGGACGGTGTCGCCGTCGGCGCCGAAGGGCACGAGGTCTCGGCCCGCTGTGCCGTCGTCGCCATCCCGCCGGCACTCGCCCTGGGCATCGACTTCGACCCGATCCTGCCCGCCGACCGGCAGGACCTGTATGCCGCCGCCGTGGGCGGAGTCGAGAGCAAGACGCTGGTGGTGTACGAGACGCCGTTCTGGCGGGAGGAGGGCCTCAGCGGGCAGACGGCCGCGGCCGGGTCGGCCTCCGAGGTGACCATCGACTCCTCCCCTTCCGACGGGAGCCGCGGCGTGCTGGCGTCGTTCACCTTCGGAGCCGTCGCCGAGCGGATGGACGCCCTCCCGCAGGAGCAGCGCCGGGCCGCCGTCCTCGAAGCGCTGGCTCAGCGGTTCGGGCCGCGGGCGGCGACGCCTCTGGACTTCGTCGAGACGCCATGGTGGCAGGAGCCGTGGAGCCGCGGGTGCTCGTTCGCCCACCTCCCACCGGGCATGCTGACCCGGCACGGCCACCTCCTGCGCCAGCCCTTCGGCCGGGTCCACTGGGCCGGCACCGAGACCGCCACCGTGTCGCACGGAGCGGTGGACGGTGCCATCCGCTCGGGCCAGAGGGCGGCCCGGGAGGTACTCCCAGTGTTGGAAGTGCTCGCTCCGTCCCGCTGACCCGGCCCATCCCGGAGTCGCAGCAGGATGAGCGATCGAGCCCGTTCTGTGAAGGAAAAACAGGGTCTTGCCGTAGGCGAACTCTTCACAGAAAGGTCCCGCCCGGTCCCGGCCGGGCGGCCGGCCCTCAGCCCTGAGCGCCCGCCGCGGCGAGGTCGTGCGGCCCAGAAGCCGGGTAGCCGTGGGCCGCCCGGATGGCCGCCGACCACGAGGAGAGGATGTCCACCACCTCGTCGAAGTCGTCGCCCAACCCGGCCACCACGCTCTCGCACTGCCGGTCGGTGGCCCGCTCGATTCCTTCCCGAACTCCCCGGCCGGTGTCGGTGAGCGCCCCGTCGCGCACCAGGCCGGCCGAGGCCAGCCGCTCCATGCCGGCGTCCAGCTCCTCCTCCGACCACGCCCGCGTCCGGATGTAGGTCTTGGGCGCCAGGCCCCAGTACACCTCGGTGAGCAGGCCGATCTCGACCGCGTCCAGACCGGCCGCTGTCCACGCCGAGATGTGCGAGTCGCCTCGGTACTCGCGGAGCCGGTCGGCGCAACGCCATGCGGCGCCCAGGGGATGGTCGGGCACGGACCGCTCCATGAGCCCGGCGTAGAGCGGCCGGCCGGCCACCGGCAGGCTCTCGCTCACGGGCCCGAGGGCCTCGGCCAGGCGCTTCGCCTCGGGTGGATCCTCCCCCAGCACCCGGGCCAGCTGGCCGACGGCGCCCTCGGTACGGGCCGCCTCGATGGACTCGGCTGTCGTAAGGCCCCATCCGAACGATACGGCCGGCACGACCACGGCCGGGTTGAACACGCCGAAGGCGGCCGCCACGACCGGGCCCGGCACCTGGCCCAGTAGCGACCCCCGGCTGCAGAAGTAGGCCGGTCCGTCGGGCATGGCGACCCCCCCGAACTGACCGCGGCTCCCTGCGAAACCGAGGCTCTCGTAGGCGGCGTGGCACTCGGGCGAGAAGTACACCTGACCGGCCACCGCCTCCAGCGCCGCCGCCAGTGCCCTCGATTGCTTTGCCGGGTCCCCAGTCGTCATGCCCGACTTGTACCACAACCAGTCGCCGATGACTTCCCCGACCGCGCTCCGTCACTATTGGCAGACTCGAGTTGGGAGGTTCTGATGGCTGGTGTGCGGGTCCTGGTGGGGACGCAGAAGGGCGCCTTCGTGCTCACGGCCGACGGGGCGCGGCGGGACTGGCGGGTGGACGGCCCCCTCTTCGGGGGATGGGAGGTGTACCACCTGACCGGCAGCCCGGCCGACCCCGACCGGCTGTACGCGTCGCAGTCCACCGGTTGGTTCGGCCAGGTCATACAGCGCTCCGACGACGGCGGCCGCACCTGGAACCCGGTCGGCAACGGCTTCGCCTACGCCGGCGCAGCCGGCACCCACCAGTGGTACGACGGCACCCCGCACCCGTGGGAGTTCGCCCGGGTCTGGCACCTCGAGCCGTCGCCCGGTGATCCCGACACCGTCTACGCCGGGGTCGAGGACGCCGCCCTGTTCAAGACGACCGACGGCGGCCAGACGTGGGAGGAGCTCCCGGGGCTGCGGACGCACCGGTCCGGCCCGGCCTGGCAACCCGGGGCGGGCGGGATGTGCGTGCACACCGTGCTCATCGACCCGTCCGACACCGACCGGCTGCACGTGGCCATATCGGCGGCCGGCGTGTTCCGCAGCGACGATGCGGGGGCGACGTGGGCGGCGGCCAACCGGGGCCTCCGGTCGGAGGGCATCCCGGATCCCGATGCCGAGGTGGGGCACTGCGTCCACCGCATCGCCCGCCACCCCAGCCGGCCCGACGTCCTCTTCATGCAGAAGCACTGGGACGTGATGCGCAGCGACGACGGCGGCGGCACGTGGCGGGAGATCAGCGGCAACCTGCCGAGCGACTTCGGGTTCCCGATCGCCGTCCACGCCCATCAGCCGGACACCGTCTACGTCGTTCCCATCAAGAGCGACTCGGAGCACTACCCGCCGGAAGGCAAGCTGCGGGTGTACCGGAGCCGGACCGGCGGTGACGAGTGGGAGGCCCTCAATTCCGGGTTGCCCGATTCGGACTGTTATGTCAACATCCTCAGGGACGCCATGGCCGTTGATTCCCTGGACAAATGTGGCATCTACTTCGGCACTACCGGCGGCCAGGTATATGCGTCGGCCGACGATGGCGACACGTGGGCGCCCATCGTCCGCGACCTCCCCCGGGTGATGTCGGTCGAGGTCCAGACGCTTCCATGAGGCTGCTGTGACTCTGCCGTGATCCGCGTCGTCCTCCCCCATCACTTGCGCAACCTGGCCGCCACCGGGCGGGAGGTGGACCTCGACGTGCCCGAGCGGGCCACCCTGACGGCGGCCATCGACGCCCTCGAGCGCGACTACCCCGGGCTGCGCGGCACGCTGCGCGATCCGGCGAGCGGCCGGCGACGCGCGTTCGTGCGCTTCTTCGCCCTTGACGAGGACCTCTCCCACGAGGACCCGGACAGCCCGCTGCCGCCGCCCGTCGCCGACGGCCGCGAACCGTTCCGGATCATCGGGGCGATGGCCGGGGGCTGACGGGTG
>DATGAX010000161.1:0-4085 GCA_035312965.1 Acidimicrobiales bacterium | reverse complement strand
GTCACCGACCCGCCCCCGGGAGCGTCGAACAGGCGCGCCGGTTCGTACGAAAGGGGTTCATCCACGTCGAAAAGGGCGGTCAGCCCGCTCTTGCCCTCGACCTCCACCACCAGCACGTCCAGGCCGGAGCAGGCGGCCAGCAGGGCCAGGGCGGCGCTCACCGTCGTCTTGCCCACGCCGCCTTTACCGGCCACGATGGTCACCCGGGCCGGCGGCCGGAACGGCGCGCCGGCGCCGTCGCGCGTCACGTCCATGTTCCACCCGGCGGGGGAAAGTGCTGGTCAGGGGGTTGAGGATTCAGCGGGATTGCCTCTTGTCGGGCGTATCTCGTGGGGGTACCGTGCACTTGAAGTCAAGGGGGATGGTAGTGAGCGTTCTTCATGCTGAAGAGTTGTGGCAGGACAAGGCGGCGTGCCGGGGACCGCACACCTCACTGTTCTTCCCCCCTTCGCACTTCGAGCGCAAGGATGACAAGGAAGCTCGGGAGGCGCAGGCCAAGTCCATCTGCGCCGCCTGCCCCGTTCGCAAGCCGTGCCTGTCGTACGCCCTGCGCATCCGCGAGCCGCACGGCATCTGGGGTGGCCTCAACGAGGTGGAGCGCCGGGCGCTGAACCCGCATTGAGCACCGGCGGTCCTTCCGCCCACCTCACCTGGCACACGGTACGGGTCGACGGTCGGCGGGCGGTTTACGGGGTGGGCGGGCACGGGTTACCCGTGCTGTTCGTCCACGGCTGGGCGCTGGGCAGCCGGGCCTACAAGCGGGCCCTCAAGCGGCTGATCCGCCTGGGGTGCCGGGTGTACGCGCCGGCGTTGCCGGACTTCGGCGGCACCGAGGGCCTGCCCCCCGGCTACCGATCGTTGGCCGACTACGCGGGATGGATGGAAGCCTTCCTGGACGCGGTGGACGTCGGCGAGCCGGTCCTGGCCGCCGGCCACAGCCTGGGCGGGGCGGTGGCGGCCCGCCTCACCCACGACTTCCCCGACCGGGTGGCCCACCTGGTACTGATCAATTCGATCGGCGCGCCCGGGGGGCCCGGCGCCGAGTGCTACCTGCCGGAGAGGCGCTGGTGGGACTGGGTCGTCTCTTTTTCCCAGGACATCGCCGTATCGGACCAGGCCTGGCCGACCGTCAAGGCCATCGCCGAGGACTGCGTGCCCAACCTGGTCCACAACCCGGTCGGGCTAGTGCGGGCGGCCCAGATGGCCCGCCGGGTGGACCTGACCGCCGAGCTGGAAGCGGTGCGGGAGTGGGGCGTCCCGGTGACGGTCATCTCCAGTGAGGGCGACCTGGTGGTGCCCCGGTCCAGCTTCCACGACCTGTGCCGCTCTCTGGGCGTGCAAGGGCGGCTCGTGCCCGGCCGGCACTCGTGGCTGCTGGCCGCGCCCGAGGAGTTCGCCGGGGTGATGGTGCATGCGGTGAGCGCCGCCGCCGCGGCCCGGACGGCCCGGACGGGCCTGGACCGGCGGGTCGTGTCGCTGTTCCCGGATCGTACCCTGGCTGCCAGCGGCTGACCGCGGTGTGGGTCGTGGCCTGCCGGCGCCAGGACATCCCTGCCGGCCGGGGCTGGCCGGTCCAGATCGGCGACTTGCGGCTGGCCGTGTTCGAGACGGCCGGGGGCCTGCGGGTAGTGGAGAACACCTGCCTGCACATCGGCAACCCGGTGGACGACGGTCCCGTCCACGGCGAGGTGTTGACCTGCCCGTGGCACGGTTGGCAGTACGACCTGCGCACGGGCGAGCACCTGACGGTTTTCGGGCGCAAGCAGGGGCTGCGTACCTTCCCCGTCCGTGTCGAGGGTGACGAGGTACTGGTGGACGTCTAGCTCGGACAAAGGACCCCGTCTCTTGCGCGCCCCCTCCTCGCGCCGGGCCTCTGCGAGACTCGGTGCCGCCGTGAACTTCGTCGTCCGGATCCTGAAGCGGATCTTCGGTTCGGTGCTCCTCGCCACTGTCACCGTCGTCGGGGCACCGGTGGCGTTCGGGGCGACGATCCTGGCCGGGCTGATCTTCCTGCCCCTGCCGGCGTCCATCCCGTTGCCCAAGCCGATCGGCACCGTCCAGCCGACCGTCATCTACGACCGCTACGGGCATCCGATCGCCACGCTGTCGAACTGCACCCAGAACGTGCCTTTCACCCAGGCCCAGGTGAAGCCGATCCTCGAGGAGGCGGTCATCGCCGACGAGGACCGCAACTACTTCCACGAGAGCGGCGTCGACGTGCGGGGCCTGGCCCGCGCCTTGACGGCCGACCTGCGCAACAAGGCCGCCGTCCAGGGCGGTTCGACCATCACCCAGCAGTACGTCAAGCTGGCCTATCTGGGATCGCAGCGCACCATCGTGCGCAAGGTCAAGGAAGCCATCCTGGCCAGCCAGCTGGCCCGCGAGGCGAGCAAGCAGGACATCCTCTACCACTACCTGACCTTGATATACCTGGGGGACGGGAACACCGGCGTGGAGGCGGCGTCGGAGTACTACTTCAACACCCAGGTCCAGGACCTCAACGCCTCGCAGGCGGCCACCCTGTCGGGTCTCATCCCGGCGCCGAGCTCGCGCGCCCCGCTGCAGCACCTCTCCGAGGCCGAGTTCTACCGCAAGCTCGTGCTCAAGGAGATGTACCAGCAGCACTATCTGTCGTCGGCCCAGTACCGGTCGTGGCTGGCCCAGCCCCTCGCCCTCGCCGGGACACCGGCCGCCGTCCCGGGGAAGAGCACCATCATCTACCCCCGGATCTGCTCGGCCCAGACCGGCTACCCGGACTTCGTCAACTACGTCACCGCATGGATGCAGAAGAACCTGCCCGAGTCGGTGCTGGCGGCCGGCGGGCTGCGGGTGCAGACGACCATGGACCCCGCGGTCGAGGACGACGCCCGGGCCGTGGTGGCCGCCACCCTGGACGGCTCGTCGTTCCCGGTCGACATGGCGATGGCCTCGGTCGAGCCGTCCACCGGTTTCGTCACCGCCATCGTCGGCGGCCGGTACTTCACCAGCCCCCTGGCCGGCAAGTACCAGTACGACAATTTCGCTCTGGGCGGCTGCGCCGACCCGCGCCCCGCATACAAGACCATCCAGGTGCAGGTGACGGCCAGCTGCTGGGACGGCTCGATGTTGACCGGCGGAGGCGGGGGGCGCCAGCCCGGGTCGTCGTTCAAGCCGTTCACCCTGGCCACCGCCTTCGAGCAGGGGATACCACCGTCCACCGTCTACCCGGCGCCCTACGTGTACCAGATCCCCAACTGCAAGGTGCTGGCCGGCAAGCAGGCCGGCACCTGCCAGATCCACAACGACGAGGGCGACATCGGGGCGGTGGGCCAGCAAACCCTTTCGTTCGCCACGGCCAACTCGACCAACACTGTGTACGCCCAGGTCGCCGAGCAGGTCGGTTGTCCCGACGTGGCCACCACAGCACGGAAGTTGGGCATAGAGACGGCCTACTACGCCACGCCGCCGTTCTACTTCTGCGCCAGCTACGCGCTGGGCGAGGTGGGGGTCTCGCCCCTCGACATGGCGTCCGCCTACGGCGTGTTCGCGGCCCACGGTCAGCGGGCCGCCCCGACTCCCATCCTCGAGATCGTCAACTCCCAGGGCAAGGTCCTCGTCGACAACATCCATCCGCTGCCGAAGACGGCCACGGCCCTCCCGGCCAACGTGGCCGACAACGTGACCAACGTCCTGCAGGGCGTGATCAACGCCGGTACCGGCACGGCGGCCCAGCTGGGTCGGCCGGCGGCGGGCAAGACGGGGACGACCACCAACAACACCGACGCCTGGTTCGTCGGCTACACGCCCACCCTCTCGACCGCGGTGTGGATGGGCAACGCCGACAGCGACTCCACGCCGGTCGGCCTATCGCCCGGATGCCCCCACGGCTGCGTCACAGGGCACCATTTCAACGGGCCGGCCACCACCTTCTACGGCCTCTACGGTGGCGAGTGGCCGGCCATCTCGTGGAAGGAGTTCATGCAGCTGGCGCTGCGGGGCGTCCCCGTCACGCCCTTCTCGGCCCCCGCGCCCATCATCACGCCCAAGGAGGCGGCCGCGCTGGAGGCGCCCCGCACCACCACGACGCGGCCCATCGAGCCGGGCTT
>DATGAX010000160.1:0-2661 GCA_035312965.1 Acidimicrobiales bacterium | reverse complement strand
TGAAGATCGGCATCCGGTTCACCCCGACCGAGCCGTAGGCACGTTTGTACTGCAGGACCAGGTCGGACACCACGCTCGGACTGTCGCCCGCCACCGGTGTATCGACGACCGGCTGCGAGAAGAGGCTGTGCTCGAAGAGCGGCGGGGTGCCGGTCGGCGCGGTCGTGGCCGCTAAGGCCGGCCCGGCGCCGAGAAGGATCGTAGCGGCGGCCACAACGGCGGCCTGTCGCAGACGTGACGTCACCCTTTGCACCCGGTACGGCACCCGGTTCGCTCCTTTTCACCCAGCGGAGGCCCCCAACCATACGCGCTCGCCCCGGCCCCGGTTCCACCCCGGAGGAAAGGCTGCGACTAGGAGGCACGTCGATCGCGGATCGACGACATCAGTTCCAGGAGGGTCCCGGCCGCCTCGTCCGCTTCGCCGCGGCGGCCTACGACCCCCCGTGCGCCCGTGGCGGCGGCGGCCGAGGCCACCAGTACCCGCTCAGGCCGGGTGCGGGCCGCCACCGCGTTGGCCATCAGGGATAGAGCGGTTCGCGCCGGGGTCATGTCCTCGATCTCGAGGTTGGCGCCGCCGGGCGCGTAGCGGAGGTCGGCAACCAGCCTGACCGGCACCTCGGCCCGGCACACCGACCCGAGCTCGGCGGGGTCGACATGGTCGACCGCCACACCGAGCGGCTCCCGCCGTCGAACGGCCGGACGCCGGGGATAAGGTCGCACGAACCCGCGGTCGTCGAGAACGGCGAACTCGTCGCTGCAGTACTCCGCGCCCGCTCGTATCAGGGCCACCGCCATGGTCGTCTTCCCGGCCATCGAAGGACCCGGCAGAACGAGCGCCGCCCCGCGGTGCGCTACTACGCAGGCGTGGACGACCACACAGCCGTCGGCGTGGGCGGCCGCCCAGATCTCTATGTCACTCCGCACGTGCCGCGCCGCCTCGGACTCCTCCCAGACGCCGCGCTGCTCGCCGTCGACCGACACGAGGAGGCGGTCCCCGGCCCTCTCCGCTCGCCACACCCGTTCGGCCGGGCGGGTCGACGGGGCCCAGGCGGGCTTGGGCAGCAGCTCGTCGACCGCCTCTACGAACGGAGCCGGCCCCTCGATCGCCGCCCGTTTGCCGAGACCTTGGAGGGTGAGCCGGTCGAGGTCGTCGTCGCTCACGGACCTCAGCCTGCTTCGCCTGCTTCGCCTGCTTCGCCCGCCCCCTGCGTCGAGGCCTTCCCGCGCTTGGGCCGTGCGAAGGCGGTCATGGCGGCACCCGCCGCGAGCAGGCCGGCGGCCACTTCGACCTCTGGCCCCACCTCGTCGCCGGTGTGGGCCAGGCCGCCGACTTGGGATGGCGAGCCGCTTGCTGGGGCTGCGGTCGTGGGAGGGGCAGCCATGGCCGCCGCTTCGGTCCGAGCGGGTGGGGGAGCCCCGTTGTGGCCCGACGGAGGCGTCGAGGCCCCGCTGGCCGCCATGGCCGGGCTGGGCAGGACCAGACTGGAGACCAGAGCGGCACCCAGGCCGGCCCCGCCGAGGAGGAGGGCTCGCCTGGTGACTTCCTGATCGGGCGGGCGCTCGATCAGGTCGGCCGCCGCCAGCTGGGCGACCGCTCGGGATACCTCCTGGACCGGAAGGCCGGTGGACGAGGCGAGAGCGCTCAGGTCGAGCTTCCCGTCGCAGTACTTCCAGACCTGGGCCGCGGCCTCCTCCAGGGCATGGGCCTGCATGGTGCGCGCGTCGACCACCACGGTCCCGTGCGGCACCTCCTGGAACACCAGGCCGGTGCGTCTCTGTGGTCGAAGGCCACCCATGGACATCTCTTGTAGTGTTCGCCGCCCGACCCACGAATGCCTCTACGCCGGCCGGGAGAACCCGCTGGCCGGCATCACGCGGCTAACTCCCGAACCGGGCCTGTTCGACCAGCGCAAAGACGATGTGTCCGCAGACGATGTGGAGCTCCTGGATCTTGGCCGTTTCGTCGGCGGGAACGGCGACGACATGGTCGGCACCGGCCATGTCCCGCGGGTTGGCGCCGGTGAGCGCCACTGTCGTGATGCCGGCCGCCCTGGCCGCGGCGAGGGCTCGGACGACGTTGGGAGAGCGACCGGAGGTGGATATGCCGAACAGCACGTCGCCGGGTCGGCCGAGGGCCTCGACCTGCCGGGAGAACACGTCTTCATAGCCGTAGTCGTTCCCGACCGCCGTGAGGGCCGAGGTGTCGACCGTCAGGGCCAGGCCGGCCGCGGCCGGCCGATCGAAATTCTGGCGTCCGACCAGCTCCGCGGCCAGGTGCTGGGCGTCGGCCGCCGAGCCGCCGTTGCCGCAGAACATGACCTTGCCGCCCCCCTGTAACGAGTCGACGACCACCTCCGCCACGGTCGAGAGAAGACCTGGATAGGAATCCCGGCCGAGGGCGTCGAGCGCGTCTCGAAGCTTGGATATCTCGCTGCGGACGAAGGCGTGGGCATCGAGGCTCACCCGCCGAACGCTACCGCGGTCAGCGGAGGCCCGATCGACACACCGGGCGAAATCCCCGGCTCTCAGGCCGACCGACAGGAAGCGGCGTCCGGGCGCCGAATAACAGAAGTGAGAATTCCCAGAAAGGACCGCAAGATGTGCGAACGGTCACCGTGTTCAGTACATGGCCAGAGAGCCTGCGGTTGGGTCAGGAGCGCT
>DATGAX010000159.1:0-3548 GCA_035312965.1 Acidimicrobiales bacterium | reverse complement strand
GGCTGGGGAGCTTAGCTCAGCTGGCGGCCGTCCTCGGTGGGAACGTCAGCGGTCGGCCATCATGAGCCGGCCCCGCAGCTGCATCACGGCCTTGGTGTGGATCTGGCACACCCGGCTCTCGGTGACGCCGAGCACCTGGCCGATCTGGGCGAGGGTCAGGTTCTCGTAGTAGTAGAGGCTGAGGACGATCTTCTCCCGGTCGCCGAGCCGGTTGATGGCTCCGGCGAGGATCTGCTTCATCTCTTCGACCTCGAAGGTGGCCATCGGGCCGTCGCCCCGGTCGGCCAGGGTGTCCCCCAGGGTCACCGACTCGCCCCGCTCCCCGCCGCTCCCGCTGATGACCTCGTCCAGCCCCACCAGGCCGATGTAGGAGATCTGCCCGAAGATGGACTGGAGGTCGTGCTCGGAGATCTGCAGCTCGGAGGCGACCTCGAGGTCGCTGGGAGCGCGGCCGAGGGAGGCCTCGAGCGTGGCGTAGGCCCGCTCCACGGCCCGCGCCTTGGTCCGCACCGAACGGGGCACCCAGTCGATGGAGCGCAGCTCGTCGATGATGGCGCCCTTGATACGGGTGATGGCGTAGGTCTCGAACTTGATGTTCCGGGAGGCGTCGAACTTCTCGATGGCGTCGATCAGCCCGAACATGCCGTAGCTGACCAGGTCGGCCTGCTCGATGCTGTGCGGCAGGCCGGCCGAGACACGGCCGGCCACGAACTTGACCAGCGGCGAGTAGCGCACGATGAGCTGGTCGCGCATGTGGCGGTCGCCGGTGGACTTGTACTCGGCCCACAGGCGATCGACGTCCAGTTCGCCTTGGGCTTCGGCTTCGTCCATCAACGGCTCCTAACCCGCCCAGCGCGGTCAGGCGTGAGCCACCCGTATCGCCATACTCTGTCGGCGCGCACCATGCCAGGCTACTCCCCACGGCGTCGGAACGCTCCAATGTCGGCGCCCCACCCTACCAAGGGGTAGCCAGGGCGACGCCGGCCGTCCTCGGTGAGCCCGGCCCGGCCCGGTGAGCCGGTCACCGGCGCCGCCTCCACCAGCCCGCCTCCGAGACGACCATGCCCGTCGTCAGCAGCTCGTCCAGGATCCGTCCGACGGTGGCGGCGTCGAAGCCGGTCCGGGCCATGATCCGCCCCGTCGACGTGGCGTTCCAGTCGATGGCGGCCAGCACGGCGCGGTCCGCCCCGGCGAGGCGGGGCCGGGTGGGGTCCGACCGCTCGCCCTCGCCGCCGGGGCCGGCGGACCCGGCGGGGCCGGCAGGCCCGGCCGGCGCGGCGGCGACGGGACGGGACCCGGAGCGGCGCCGGGGCCGACCGGGAGGGGCGCCGGGGCGGAACAGGCCCAGCGCGTCGAGCACGTCCTGGGCGTCGCGTACCGGGCCGGGCCCATCGTAGAGCAGCTGGTTGCTACCGGCGCTGGCCGGGCTCTGCACGGGTCCAGGGACGGCCCGCACCTCGATCCCCCGTTCGATGGCCGCTTCGGCCGTGATCAGGCTGCCCCCGCACTCGTGGGACTCCACCACGATCACGAGGCGGCTGAGCGCGGCGATGATCCGGTTGCGGGTCGGGAAGCGCCACGCCTGGGCGGGGCGACCCGGCGCGTTCTCCGACAGGACGGCCCCGGCCTTGATCACCTCCTGCCACAAGCGGGAGTGGCGGCGGGGGTAGGGCACGTCGACGCCGCTGGCCGCCACGCCGACGGTGGCCCCGGCCGCGTCTCCGGCCACGGCCTCGACAGCACCGGCGTGCGCCGCGCCGTCGACGCCGAGAGCCAGCCCGCTCACCACGCAGACCCCCGCTCGGACCAGGTCACGGGCCATCTCGTAGGCGGTGCTGCGGCCGTTCGGGGTGGCCTGGCGGGTGCCCACGATGGCCACGCACGGTCGCTCCAGGACGTCGAGCCGGCCCCTCCAGAACAGGGCGCCCGGTGGTTCGGGGTCCCGGGCCAGCGCCGCCGGGTAGTCGGGTTGGCCGGGCCAGGTGACCCCGATCCCGGCCTCCACCGCCCGCTGCCACCACCCCACCGCATCCATCCGGCGGGCGACGAGCATCCACGGCACCCGGTCCGGCGCCGGGGAGGGTCCCGCGGCGGCCGCCGGGCGGGCGCGGAAGAGCGCCTCCTGTCCGACCTCCTGCGGAGGGACCCCGCCCCGGCGCGGCGGCCGCTCGATCCGCCCGGCCCGCACTTCGGCCCAGGCGTCCATCGGGGCCCGGTCGCGCAGGATGGCGGCCAGCCCGGCCGCTCCCATCCCCGGCAGAGCGGCCAAGGCGGCGACGTGGGCGCAGTCCTCCTCGTGCCGGCTCGGCCGCCCCCTTCCCCGCGGGCCGGACGCCGGATCGCCGCCGGGCCGGACGGTCGGCCCGGTCACGCTGCTCCTGCCCGGCCGTAGTCGCCACCCACCGGCTCGGCGGAGAAGAGGGGGGCCCGCAGGGCCAGCGCCCCGTACACGTCCTCGGTCCGGACCGGACCCTCCCATCCGGCCAGGTCGCAGATCGTGCGGGCCACCCGCCTGACCCGGTGCAGGCCCCGGGCCGACAACTGGCCCTGCCGCAGCCGCGACTCGAGCAGCGCGGCGGCCCCCGGCTCGAGGGGAGCGGCGGCGTCGAGACGGTGCCCGGGTATGGCGGCGTTGGCCGCCACCCCACGAGCCGCGGCCCGGCGTCGGGCGGCCGCCACCCGGGCCGCCACGACGGCGGTGCTCTCGGCGGCCGGCAGGTCGGGGACCGGGGCGGCGCCGATCAGCTCACCCACCTCCGGCCGGTCGATGAAGATGCGCAGGTCGAAGCGGTCGAGGAGCGGGCCGGAGATCCGGGCCGCGTACCGGGCCTTGGCCGACTCCCGGCATCGGCAGGATCCGGGGCCCCGCTCCCGGCCGCACGGGCAGGGGTTCATCGCCGCCACGAGGAGGATCCGGGCCGGGAAGGTCATGCTGGCCCGGGCCCGGCAGACCAGGACCTGGCCGTCCTCGAGCGGTTGGCGCAGGGTGTCGAGCACGTCGGTGGGGAACTCCCCGAGCTCATCCAGGAAGAGGACGCCGTGGTGGGCGCAACTCAGCTCGCCCGGTCGCATCTGGGCGCCGCCGCCGCCCACCAGCGAAACGGGGGAGGCGGACTGGTGCGGGGCCCGGAAGGGCGGCCGGGTGACGAGGACGCCCGAGGGCAGCGGAAGGCCGGCTGCGCTGTGGATGCGGGTGACCTCCAACGCTTCCTCCGGGGTCAGGTCGGGGAGCAGTCCGGGGAGGCGCTCGGCGAGCATGGTCTTGCCCGCACCGGGCGGGCCGACCATCAGCAAGTGGTGGGCCCCCGCCGCGGCCACCTCTACGGCCAGGCGGCCGAGGGGCTGGCCGCGGACGTCGGCCAGGTCGGCGGCACGGGCCACCGCCTTGGCCGGGGCGGACCGGGCCGGGGGCCGGGTCCACCGCCGCCGGCCCTCCAGGGCGTCGACGACGTGGCGCAGATCGGGAGCCGAGCGGACCTCCACTCCGGGTACCAGGCTGGCCTCGGCGGCGCAGGCGGGCGGGACCACGACGGTCGCCCGGCCGACGG
>DATGAX010000158.1:0-3283 GCA_035312965.1 Acidimicrobiales bacterium | reverse complement strand
CTCGGGGCCCTGCCCGGGGGTTCCACCAACGTCTTCGCCCGGACCATCGGGATGACCAACGATCCGATCGAGGCCACCGGGGAGCTCCTGGCCGCCCTGGGCAACGGCCTCGGGGGCATCCAGCGGATAGGGCTCGGGCGGGCCAACGACCGCCGCTTCCTGTTCCATGTGGGCGTCGGCTTCGACGCCGCGGTGGTGTCACAGGTGGAGAAGAGGTCGGCCGTCAAGAAGTACCTCGGTCACGCCTTCTTCGCCTATTGCGCCCTGCGGACCTGGGGGTTCGGCTATGACCGCCGGCATCCGCACTTCCGGGCCGTGCTCGAGACCCAGGACGGCGGCACCGTGGAGGTGGAAGACGGGTACTTCGCCATCCTCCTCAACAGCAGCCCCTACACCTACGTCGGCGAGCGGCCCTTCAATCTGTCCCCGGGCACCGACCTGACCACCCCGTTGACCGCCGTGGTCCTGCGCTCGCTCGGGGCGCCGACCATCCTGGGCATGGCGGCGGGGGCGCTGCGGACCGGCCCCGAGGACCCCCCGCCCCGCCACCGCAAGGTGACCCAGGTGCCCGGTGTGGTGGCCGCCACCATCACGGCCCGCCACACCGTGCCGTACCAGATGGACGGCGAGCCGCTCGGGGACGCCGCCGAGCTGCGCTTCGTCTGGGAACCCGACTCGCTCCGGCTGGTGATGCCGGGGCGGTCCCGCTGACCGCCTCCTCCCGGAGGATTCGGATTTGTGACGGCCGGGTTACCAGGGGTTGAAAATTTGGGTCACCAAAGCCTTGAATTCGGCACCCCCCCGGACTTAACCTGAAGTGCCTCAGAAGTGAACGCACCTCTTGGCGTTACACCGTACGTGATTATTTTCACAAACTCCCCCGAAAGGTAGTACAAGTGGCCCTTACCTGGAGCCGCAGCATCGAGTGGGACGTCGACGACTGGCGTGACCAGGCGGCGTGCCGCGACACGGACCCCGACCTGTTCTTCCCGATCGGCAGCACCGGCCCGGCCATCGAGCAGATCGAATCGGCCAAGTCGGTGTGCTTCCAGTGCGACTCCCAGCGCTCGTGTCTGGAGTTCGCCCTGGTCACCAACCAGGAGTCCGGCATCTGGGGCGGCACCTCCGAGGAGGAGCGCCGCAAGCTGCGCAAGGCCTGGCTGGCCGCCCAGCGCCGCGCTTCCTAGACCACTCGCTCACCTGCATCCCGTGAGGCCCGGCCGGCTCAGGCCGGGCCTTTTCGCGCCCGGTAGCTATATGGCGGCCAGGTCGTCGGTCTCGTGGTCGATCGGGATGGTGATCTCCACCACGGTGCCGCCGTCGGTACGCATGTCGATACGGCCGCCCAGTTGGGTGCCGACCAGGTCCCGCACGATGGACAGGCCCAAGGTGGTGGTGCGGCCGATGGAGAAGCCGGGGGGCAGGCCGACGCCGTCGTCGTGGACCACGACCCGCAGCTCGTCGTCACGCCGGGACAGCTCGACGTCGACCGACAGCTCCTTGCCTCCTCCGGCGTGATCGTCGGTCGCCGGGCGGGCGTGCTCGGCGGCGTTCTGCAACAGCTCGTTGAGCACGACGGCGAGCGGCGTGGCGACGGCCGCCTGCAGTGACCCGGCCGCGCCGCGGTAGGTGATGCGGACGGGGTGGTCGGAGCTGCCCATGTCCTCCGCCATCCGGACCAGGGACGGCAGGATGTCGTTGAAGTCGACCTCGTCGGTCGTGTCCCGGGAGAGGATCTCGTGGACGACGGCGATCGAGCGCACCCGGCGCTCCGACTCCTCGAGGGCGTGGCGGGCCTCGCCCCGGGCCATGCGCCGGGCCTGGATGCGCAGGAGGGACGAGATCGTCTGGAGGTTGTTCTTGACCCGGTGGTGCACCTCGCGGATGGCGGCGTCCTTCGACATCAGCAACCGGTCCCGCCGGCGCAGGTCGCTCACGTCGCGCAGCAGGACCAGGGCGCCGGTCACCGTCCCCTGCTCGAGCAGAGGGACGCAGCGGATGATGACCGACGTCTCCGCCTGCCCCACCTCCTCGACCTGGGGCAGCCTGGTCTGGAAGGCGAGGGACACCGCGGTCTGCTCCAGGCCGGCCTCGTCGAGGCGCAGCCCGTCGATGCCGGCGTAGAGGCCCAGCCGGTGGAGGGCATTGACCGCGTTGGGCGAGGCGTAGTCCACCCGGGCGCTGGCGTCGAGCACGAGGACGCCGTCTCCGACGCGGGGAGTCTCGGCGATGTGGGTCTCGTCGACGGGGAAGGGATACTCGCCCCGGGAGATCATGCGGGCCAGCCGGTCGAAGACCTCCACGTAGACCCGCTCCAGGACGCCCGGGCGCCGGCCCACCGACAGCGCCGACTCCCGGGTCATGATGGCGACCAGCTCACCCTGCCAGCGGACGGGGATGCACACCAGCCGGGCCCGCTCGCTGCGCCGGGCGATCCGGATCTCGTCCTCCACCACGCTGCCGAGGGCCCACGCCCGGGCCACGATGGGGCGCTCGTCGGTCTCGATGACGTGGCCGACCAGGTCGTCGAGGTGCAGGGTCTGCGACGTGGTCGGGCGCACCTGGCCGACGACCACGAACGAGTCCTTCGAGTCCTGGACCGGGACGAACAGGAGCAGGTCGGCGAAGCACAGGTCCGACAGGACGCCCCAGCCCGCCACCAGCCGCTCGAGATGGGTGACGACCGGATGCTCGAAGTCGGAGTACTCCTGGACCAGGTCGGCGATGGTGCCCACGGCCGTCTAGGCCCAGATCCGCTCGCCGAGGCGGAGCAGCCCGGCCACGTCGTGGATGTCGCCCTCGAACTCCGGAACGGTGGCGACGACTTCGGGGCGCACCCGGAGCTCCTCGCGCAGGCGCGCCTCGCGACGGGCCACGACGGCGAAGTTGCGGAAGTTGACGGCCACCTCTAGCAGGACGCGCTGCAGCTGGTCGGGGTCGGCGTGCAGGTCGCCGGCCAGGCCGTCCAGGCGGGCCAGATCGCCCGCCTCGTCACAGATGCGGGCGGCCAGCTCCTCGGCCGCCTGGTCGAGGAGGTAGTCGGGCAGGACCTTGTTGAGCACCAGCGCACCCAGATGGAACCGCTTGGCCGTCAGAGCCTGCATGAAGAACTCCGCCTCGCGAACCGGTCCCGCCTCGAGCGTGCTGACGACCACGAACGTCGTCCTTTGGTCCCTCAGAAGCCTCTCCACCGCCGTGGCCCGCTCGACGAAACCGCCGTACATGGTCTGGAAGAGGATGAAGAACTCGGCGATGTCCTCGAGGAACTGCGACCCGAGCACGC
>DATGAX010000157.1:0-2451 GCA_035312965.1 Acidimicrobiales bacterium | reverse complement strand
GATCCGGGCCCGGGTGAGCACAGACACCAACCCGCCGAACACGACCACCCCGAACTCCCGCCACCGGTCGGTCGACTCGCTGCGGCCCAGCCGGCGGGAGCCCTGGACCAGATCGGCCCGCCCCGACACGATCGGCTCGACCACCCGCTCCATCTCCGAAGGATCGAACTGGCCGTCGGCGTCGAGGGTGACGATGACCTCGGCCCGCCGCTGGAAGGCGATGTGGTAGGCGGCTCGGAGGGCCACGCCCTGACCCTGGTTGGACTCGAAGCGGCACACCAGGGCGCCCGCCCGGGCCGCGGCGTCCCCGGTGCCGTCCGTCGAGCCGTCGTCGACCACGACGCACTCGGTGGCGTAGCCGGCCACCCGCGGCGGGACGGCGGTCACCACGTCGGCGACCGAGTCCACCTCGTCGAGGGCGGCAATGACCACGCAGACGGGTCGGCCCGGACCGGAGCCGTAGCGGGCGAAGAACGCGTCGACGGCCTCCTCGACCACCTCTATGGCGGGGACGGGCGGGGGCACGGGGACGGGAGGCTAGCCGCGGCCCGGCTTGTAGTCTCAGGCCCGGATGATCGACACCAAGCTCCTGATCGACGACTTCGACGCCACGGCGCGGCGGCTGGCCCGCAAAGGGGTGGACCCCGAGTTGGTCGCCCAGGCCCGCGCCCTGGCCGAGGATCGCCGCCGGACGGTGCAGCTGGTGGACGCGGTCCGGGAGGAGCGCAACGCGGCGTCGGGCGCCATCGGAGCCCTGATGCGCGAGGGCCGACGCGACGAGGCCGACGCGGCGAGGGCCCGGACGGCCGACACGGCCCGCCGCCTGGAGGCGCTCGAGGGCGACCTCCGGGAGATCGAAGGCCGTCTGGAGGAGACGGTGCTGCGGATCCCCAACCTCCCGGCCGACGACGTCCCCGACGGGGACGACGAATCCGCCAACGTGGTCCGCACGACGGTCGGCTTCGACCCGGCGCACTACGAGGGCAGAGCGTGGCGGCCGCACTGGGACATCGGCGAGGACCTCGGGATCCTGGATTCGGAGCGGGCGGCCAAGCTCAGCGGCGCCATGTTCGCGGTGCTGCGGGGTGACGGCGCCCGCCTGCTGCGGGGTCTGACCGCGCTCGCCCTCGAGCTGAACCGCGACCGCTACGAGGAGATCATCCCCCCTCACGTGGTGCGCACCGAGGTCATCTCCCGGACCGGCCACCTGACCAAGTTCGACACCCAGGCGTACCGACTGCGCGACGACGAGCTCTGGCTCATCCCGACCGGCGAAGTCGCCCTGATGGGGCTGCACCAGGGCGAGGTCCTGGCCGAGGCCGACCTGCCCCGCCGGTACATGGCCTACACGGTGTGCTGGCGCCGGGAAGCGGGCGCGGCGGGCAAGGAGACGCGCGGTCTGCAGCGCCTGCACGAGTTCCACAAGGTGGAGCTGGTCAAGCTGTGCCGGCCGGAGGACTCCGAAGACGAGTTCCACAGCCTCGTGGCCGACGCCATCCGGCCCCTCGAGGTGCTCGGGCTGCCCTACCGGGTCGTCGAGCTGTGCTCGGGCGACCTGACCTTCTCGGCCGCCCGGGTCTACGACTTGGAGGTCTACTCGCCCGGAGTGGACCGCTGGCTGGAAGTCTCGTCGATCAGCCTGGTCACCGACTTCCAGTCCCGGCGGGGCCAGATCCGGTTCCGGCGCGAAGGCGGGGGGAACGAGTTCGTGCACGCCCTCAACGGATCCGGGCTGGCCACGCCGCGCGTGTGGGCCGCCGTCGTCGAGCACGGGCTGCAGCCCGACGGGTCGGTCGTGCTGCCCGACGCGCTGGTGCCCTATACCGGTATCAAGGTCATCGAGCCGAAAGGGAGGGATTGATGCCTGCACCCAACTCGGAGTTCGAGCTCCGGGGAATCAACCATCTGGCCCTCGTGTGCCGCGACATGGCCCGCACGGTCGACTTCTACACCAACGTGCTGGGGATGCCGTTGATCAAGACCATAGAGCTGCCCTTCGGCATGGGCCAGCACTTCTTCTTCGACATCGGCAACGGCGACAGCCTGGCCTTCTTCTGGTTCCCCGACGCGCCCGGCGCGGTACCCGGGGTGGCATCGCCGCGGACGCTGCCGGCGGGCGGGGAGCTGGTGACGGCGGTGGCCTCCATGAACCACGTGGCCTTCGACGTGCCGGCCGAGAAGATCGACGAGTACCTGGACAAGCTGCGGGCCAAGGGCATCGACGCGGCCGACATCATGAACCACGACGACAGCGAGTTCGGCGTGAGCAAGGAGCCCAATGAGGGCACCTTCGTCCGGTCGATCTACTTCTTCGACCCCGACGGCATCCTGCTCGAGTTCGCGGCGTGGACCAGGGTCATGGGGCCCGACGACGTGCGCCACCAGCCGGCCTCGATGCCGGCGGCGGGGACCTGAGCCGCCGGGGGGAGGCCAGGGCCGATCAGGCGCCTC
>DATGAX010000156.1:0-4195 GCA_035312965.1 Acidimicrobiales bacterium | reverse complement strand
CACCCATCGCTGGTGACGCAGTTCTGGTCCCTGGCCGTCGAGGAGCAGTTCTACCTGGTCTTCCCCCTGGTCCTCTTCACCGTCTACCGCTACTCGGATCCGGCCCGGCGGCTGCGGGTGATGGCCGCCGTACTGGGGGCCGGCATCGGATTGTCGGCGGCGTGGTCGGCCTACGAGTCGGCCGCCCACCCCATAGCGGGTTACTACTCGCCGTTCACCCGTTTCTGGGAGTTGGGGCTCGGATGCCTGCTCGCCATCTCGACCACGGGCCGCCCGGTGCGCACCATACGGAGCGAACACCTGGCCGCCGCCGGAGGTGCCGCTCTCATCGTGGCCGCGCTGGTCGAGTTCGGCCCCTCCACCCGTTACCCCGGTGCGGCCGCCTGGCTACCGTGCCTCGGCACCGCCCTGCTGCTGTGGGCCGGGATCACCGGTGAACGCACGGCTCTCACCCGGATCCTCTCGGTCCGGCCGCTGCGCTACGTGGGGGACATCTCGTACTCGCTGTACCTGGCCCACTACATCTGGCTCAAGCTGCCCGAGCAGGTCGCGGCGCCGCTCACGGGCCCGGCCTGGCGGTCGCTGGAGATAGCGGGGACGTTCGTGACGGCCATGGTCTCCTATCACCTGCTGGAGAACCCGGTTCGCCGGTCCCGCCGCCTGGCCGGCGACCGGGTCTCCGTAGCGCTGCTCCTGGCCGTGTGCGTGGCGGCCTCCTGGGCCGCCGCCGCCGTCGTCGGGCACCACTTGGCGGCCGGGTAGCCGCTCCGCACCAGGCCTCCAGCCCCGTCGAGGATCAGGTGGCGGCCGACGAGATGGTCAGCTCGGACAACCGGGTGCTCCGTTCCGTCGCCTCACGGCGGACGATCGTAGAGCTAGAGGCGGGCGGCGCCCCCCATGCCCCGGTTGAGCCGGGCTCAGACGATGCGGCGGACGATCGACTGCTGGGCGTTGGGCAGGTAGGCGACGCTGGCCTTGCTGTCGATCACCTCCACGAACGTCGTGTCGGCGTTGAGCTGCTGCTGGGCCTGCTCGAGCTGCTCGATCGAGTCGAAGTACGTCGCCCACTGCACACCGCCGTATACGCCGGTCAGGCTCGTGCCGAACGAGCACGGGCAGCCGGTGACGCTCTTGACGCGCTGGGCGATCTCGATCCCCAGCTCGATGGCCTTGACGGCGTGGCCCGGAGCGGTCTGGGCATTGACGGCGGTCACGTAGCGGATGCGCTCCGGCGCCATGTCGGCGTCGGCGTGCACGAGTTGGACCAGGTTGTCCGTCAAGCCTTCCTGGGTGGCGAACTGGGCGCCCTCCTTGACCAGCTCCAGATACCCGCTGTCGGCACTGAGCTTGTCGTCCAACGCTTCGAGCACGGCCAGGCTGTCGACCGACATGCTCCAGGCCAGCACGCCGACCTGGGGTGACATCGTCGTCTGCCACAGCAGGACCGGGGTCTCGCTGATCTGGTTGACCTTCTCCGTGATCTGGAAGGCCCACTCCATCTGGTGCTTCAAGTCCCCTTGAGCCAGGCGGAACGAACGGCTGAACAGGTACATATCCTCTCCGTTCTATCCTGCGAGCCGGCGGCGGCCCGGTCCCCTCCGGATGCGGCGACGGCAGAGGAGGGGCGTACTCGCCCGCAGATCTCCCCTTCTGCCACTATCCGCCTCCGCCCGCGGCCCGTCAAGGGACGCAAATGCCGCGCCGGCCCGGCACGTTCCCCGATCCCGGCAGCTACGGCAGTTACCCTGACGAAACCGATCGCGAAGGGGCTGGCATGGGCAAGGGACGGGCGGGTCTTCTCATGGTGTCGTTGGCGGCCGGATGCGGAGCCGCCCTGGCCCCGCCGGCGGCGGGAGCGGCGGCCCAACCGGCTCGGGCGGCCCGAGCCGATCCGGCCCCACCCGGCCCTCTGGTCCACGCCGCCTCGGCCGGCGGCGGCAACGTGTACGCCCTCGGGGGGGCCCGCCGGCTGGGGTCCCTGGCCGGCGACCAACTGTCCGCCCGCCTGATCGGCATCGCGGCCACGCCTGATGGTCTCGGGTACTGGCTGGCGAGCAGCGACGGTGGGGTCTTCAACTTCGGCGACGCCCGCTTCGATGGCTCGGCCGGCGGCTCGCCGCTAGCCGAGCCGGTGGTCGGCATGGCCTCCACCATCTCGGGGCACGGCTACTGGCTGGCGGCCGGCGACGGCGGCATCTTCTCCTACGGCGACGCCCGCTTCCTCGGCTCGGCCGGCGGCCTGGCCCTGGCCGAACCCGTGGTCGGTATGGCCCCGACCCCCGACGGTGGTGGCTACTGGCTGGTCGCCAGCGACGGGGGCATCTTCTCGTATGGCGACGCCCGTTTCCGCGGCTCGGCCGGGGGGATGCCCCTGACCGCCCCCATCGTCGCCATGGCCGCCACGCACGACGGGCGGGGCTACTGGCTGTTCGCCGCCGACGGCGGGGTCTTCTCCTACGGCGACGCCGAATTCCTAGGTTCGGCGGCGGGCCGCACACCCCAGCCGGTGGTGGGCGCGGCCGCGACCCGTGACGGCAAGGGCTACTGGCTGGTCAACCGCACGGGAGGCGTGTTCCACTTCGGCGACGCAGCCGGAGCCGGTTCGCCGGCCGGCATCCCGACCACGAGCCCCGCCGTCGGGATGGCCCCGGCCGCCTCCGGCTACTGGGTCGCCCAGCGGGGCCCGTACAGCACGCCCTTCACGCCGCAGCTGATCTCGTACCTGCAGACCATGCCCGAGACCACGACCGCGGCGGTCGAGGATCTGGACACCGGGATCGTCTACACGTACGACCCGGGCCCGTCGCTCGTCCTGGGCAGCACCGTGAAAGTGCAGATCCTCGCCACCCTCCTCAGCCAGGCCCAGGCGGGCAACCGGCCGCTGACGGCGACCGAACAGCACCTGGCGACGGCCATGATCGAGGTGAGCGACAACTCGGCCGCGGCGCAGCTGTTCGCCATGGTGGGCGGGGCCGCGGCCATACAGGCGTGGGACGATTCGATCGGCCTGACGGGCACGTTCGTGTACACCAACTGGGGAGAGTCGACGAGCACGGCGACCGACGAGCTCACCCTGCTCCACGTGTACATCGCACCCAACCGCTACCTCAGCGAGCCGTACCGGACCTACGGGCTGTACCTCCTCGGCCATGTGGAGGTGAGCCAGATTTTCGGCATCAACACCGGACCCCCGGAGAGCGCCGTCCTGGCGGCCAAGACCGGGCGCATCCCCGGTTCGGGGGTGAGCAACTCCATCGGCTGGGTCAAGGGCCAGGGCCGCAACTACCTGGTGGCCGTGCTCACCCAGTACGGGCTGTCCGACCAGGGGGACCTGGCCGCCGAGGAACCGATCTGCTACGACGCCTGGATCACCCTCGGCCCCTGAGCCGCTCCCGGCCGAGCGGTTCAGTCCTCGCGCCGAAGGACCGCCTCGAGGTGGTGGGTGAGGGGTTGGCCCACCGCCGCCATACGCAGGGAGTAGTGGATGGCGCCCGGCTCGAAGCGGAGCTGGCGCGACACGGCCCGGACCTCCTTGGCCGTGGGGGTGGCGGCCAGGGACACCGAACGCAGCCGGAGGACGCCGTCGTCGAGTGGCCCCTCCTCCACCTCGACGACGCCGGTCGGGTGGGCCATCACGACCTCCACCCAACCGGGCCGGGGCAGGCGCCAGTAGCCCGACTCGGCGTGCATGGGACGCCCGTCGTCGGTCGCCCGGGTGCGCTGGGCGTAGGCGAGAAAGGGCTTGCCGTTGTGGGCGAAGGTGATCGTCTCGTGGTACTCGAACGGGACGATGGTCGGGTAGGAGCCTTTGCCCGTCCCGCTCCAGGTCCCGATCAGGAAGCCGAGCGGCGCGATGTCGGGGTGCAGGCCGTCCACCGGTACAGGTTCGCAGAAATCGGCCGGCCGGCCCCTTGACTCTCCCCCAACGGGAGGCCGGAAGGTCGGTGCATGACCACATTTACCATTCCGACCCGGGCGACGATCGCGGCGGCCGGACCGGACCGGAGCCCGTGGGCCCTGCCCGTGTTGCTCTCTGGCACGGTGATGATCGTCCTCGACTTCTTCGTCGTCAACGTCGCCCTCCCTTCCATCCGCACCCGGCTCCACGCCGGCTCGGCCGCCCTCGAATGGGTCGTGGCCGGCTACGGGCTGACCCTGGCTGCACTCCTGATCACCGCCGCGCGACTGGGCGACC
>DATGAX010000155.1:0-3590 GCA_035312965.1 Acidimicrobiales bacterium | reverse complement strand
GCTCGGAGTCGATCGAAGGCGTCGTTGCGGAAGATCTCGCGGCGAGCGCGCTGGTCGACCGTGGACCGCCGGCCCGGGCGCAGGAGCAGGACGAGGTCGGCGTCGGGGACGGTGCGGAGCAGCCGCTCGAGCAGGGCAGTGCCGAGGAAGCCCGTCGTACCGGTGACGGCGATGCGCTTGCCGGCCAGTCCTTCCCGGATCACGACGCCCTGTCTACCATTTGTGTCTACCATTTGGTAGATGGGCACGAAACAGCGGGTGGTCGATGCGGCCCTCAGCTCGTTCGGCACCCGCGGGTTCGAGGCCACGTCGCTCGACGCCATCGCCGCTGATCTCGGCGTGCGCAAGCAGACGATCCTCTACTACTTCCCCTCGAAGGAGGCGCTTCTCGGGGGGGTGGTGGACCAGGCGGCGGCGTCGGTGGCGGCCGCGCTCGAGTCGTCGGTCGCCGGGGTCCCCTCCGGAGCGCCGGCGTGGACATGGGTGGAAGGGATAGTGCGGGGGGTGTTCCGCCTGGCCGGCCGGCAGCCGGAGATCCTCGGACTGCTGCGCGAAGTGAGCCGGCTCGGCCCTCCGGGCGCGACCCGCTTCGCGTTGCGGATGGACCCGCTGATCGAGCGGGCCACGACGTTCTTCGAGGACGCCATGGACCGCGGGGAGCTGCGGAGGCAGGACGCCCGGTTGCTCCTGTTCATGGCCTACTCGAGCGTGGTCGGGGTGGCGACGGAGATGGAGGTCCTCCGGGCCCTGGGCGTCGAGCCGACGGCCCGCTCGACGGTGCACCAGCGGCGGGCCCTGCTCGGGTTCCTGCGCTCGGCGCTGGTCCCGGCCGGCCCGGCATGAGCTCCCCGGCTGCCGCTACCGGGGCTTGCCGCTCCGGCGGGCCTTGGGCGGCGTGTAACGGGCGTTGGCCCGCGGCCCTGACGAAGGGGCGGGTTCCTTGGCCCGGCGGCGCGCCGCCCGGCGGTCGGCAACCTCCCGGCGGCGGTCCTCGGGGGTGGGGCGGCGGGCGCCCCTCCCACCCCGCCGGGAGAGACCCATGGCCCGCCGCTGGCGCTGGGTGATGACGAGCCCGTAGGCCAGCGGGACGGCCAGGGTGAACACGTGCGCCACGCTGAGGGAGTTGGGGACCTTGGGCAGGGTGGCGAAGAAGGCGGCGACGATGGCCGAGAAGCCCGCGACGTTGCGGTTGCGCATCTGCAGCAGAGCGAAGAAGCCGACCGCCGCGGCCACGCCGAGCGCCTGCAGGACCACTTGCGGGTGCTTGGGAGCGCCCGGACCGCGGTCGACGACGATGTTGAGGATGGACATGACCAGCAGCTCTGCGCCGACGACATAGCCGTAGAGCGGCTCGGTGCCGCGCATACGCGACGGCGGCAGGGCGGCGTTCTCGGACGGGTCAGCGGCCCCCGGCGTTTCGTCCTCAGCCGGGAGCGACCCGTCCCGGGCCGCGCCGCGTCTCATCCAGGCCACGTGTCAGACCTCGTCGGAGCCGGCCGGACCGCCGCTCTGCGGACCGCCGCTCTGCGGATCGGTGTCCTCGGGGCCGGCCTCCGCGGGGTCGGTGCCGGACGGCGCGGCGGCGGCATCGCCCAGCAGCCAGGGCCGGATCTGGACGACGCTCTGGCGGGGGCGGCCGTACTCGAAGTCGGCCTCGACCGGTAGGTCCTGAGGGGGCTCGCCGGAGGTCTCCATGACGATGGAGGGTTCCTCCTTGCGCTTCTCCAGCGCTTGCTGAAGGCCCAGAGCAATGCCGGTCAGGACGGCTCCGGCGGCACTGCGCCGGCGCCACGCCTCGATCCTCGGCGGCAGGGCCGTCTGGCCGGTGGTCGGCGCCGGCTCCCAGTCGTCGTCGTCCGCCTCGACCGCGTCGACGGCGTCCTGGTCCTCCGGGCCCTCCGGGTGATCCTGCTCCACGGACCCCAGGCTACCGATCCGCCTGGGAAAGGGCGGTCAGGCGCGGGGCAGCGGCGCCGGCAGGAGGGTCTCCCCGGTCAGGGCGCCGTCCACGTGCATGGCGGCCGACCGGCCCTCGGCGATGGCCCAGACGATCAGGCTCTGGCCCCGCCCGGCGTCCCCGCACACATATACGCCGGGCCGGGACGTCTGGTAGTCCGATCCGCGGGCGATGGTGCCCCGGGGGGTCATGTCGAGCTCGAGGGCCCGGGCCAGCTCGGGCTCGGGGCCCGAGAAGCCCAGGGCCAGCAGGACCAGGTCGCACGGCAGATCGAACTCCGTGCCTTCCACCGGCTCGAAGGACAGGCGCCCGTCGACCGTCCGCATGGTGACCTCACAGGCCCGCAGGCCGGCGACATGGCCGGCGCCGTCGTCGACGAACTCGAGGGTGTTGACGGCGAACACCCGCTCGCCGCCCTCCTCGTGGGCCGACGACGTCCGGAACATCAGCGGCCACGTCGGCCACGGGGTGGACTCGTCGCGGACGTCCGGCGGCCGGGGCATGATCTCGAACTGGTGGACGGACCGGGCGCCGTGGCGGTGCACGGTGCCGAGGCAGTCGGCGCCGGTGTCGCCCCCCCCGATGATGACGATGCGCTTGCCGGCCGCGTTGATCGGGCAGGCGGCCACCGGATCGTCGGTGAACGCGGCCCGGTTGGCCATCGGCAGGAAGTCCATGGCGTGATGGATCCCCTCGAGGGAGCGACCCGGGACGGACAGGTCGCGGGGCACGGTCGCGCCGACGGCCAGCACCACCGCGTCGTGGGCCGCCACCAGCTCGGCCGCCGCCCTGCTGCCGTCACCGGACGACGCACCCACCGAGACGCCCGACACGAAGCGGGTCCCCTCCGCCTCCATCTGGGCCAGACGCCGGTCCAGGTGGCGCTTCTCCATCTTGAACTCGGGGATGCCGTAGCGGAGCAGACCGCCGGGGGCGTCGGCCCGTTCGTAGACCGTCACGTCGTGGCCGGCCCGGGTCAGCTGCTGCGCCGCGGCCAGACCGGCCGGTCCGGAACCGACCACGGCCACCCGCTTCCCGGTCGGGGCGTCGGGCGCGACCGGCGTGACCCAGCCTTCGTGCCACGCCCGGTCGATGATCGTGACCTCGACCTGCTTGATCGTCACCGGGTCGGCGTTGATGCCGAGCACGCACGCCGCCTCGCACGGGGCGGGGCAGAGGCGTCCGGTGAACTCCGGGAAGTTGTTCGTGGCATGCAGGCGGTCGATGGCGGACCGCCACTGGTCCCGGTAGACCAGGTCGTTCCAGTCCGGGATCAGGTTGCCCAGCGGGCACCCGTCGTTGCAGAAGGGAATGCCGCAGTCCATGCAGCGGCTGGCCTGGGTCCGGAGGCGGTCCTCGGGGAACGGCTCGTAGACCTCGTTCCAGTCCCGCAGGCGGACGGGGACGGGGCGGCGGGTCGGAGTCTCGCGGCCGGACTCCATGAATCCGGTCGGCTTACCCATGGGCGGCCGCCATGATCGCTTCCTCGACGGGTCGGCCCGCCGCCTCGGCCCGGCGCACCGCCTCGAGGACCCGCTTGTAGTCACGGGGCATCACCTTGACGAACGCCGACACCGGCTTGGGCCAGGCCGTCATGAGGCGGTCGGCCACCGCCGACCCCGTGAAGGACACG
>DATGAX010000154.1:0-5474 GCA_035312965.1 Acidimicrobiales bacterium | reverse complement strand
TGAGGCGGCCGCGGTGCGCCATCCCGATCACCGCCTGCGCCAGGCCGTCCGCCGCGGCCTGGTCGATCACCGCGTCGATCAACGGCATGGCCGACTCGCCGCCTTCGAGGCCGAAGCGCTTCTGGCCGATGAACTTGGTGTTGAGGAACTGCTCGAGGGCCTCGGCCGCGTTGAGCCGATCCAGGATCCACCGCTGCTCCTCGGTGGTCAGGTTGGTCGACACGCCCTCGACCTGCTCCTGGATCCAACGCTTCTGGTCCGGCTCCTGGATGTGCATGTACTCGACGCCGACCGTGCGGCAGTAGGCGTCTCGCAGCACCCCCAGGATCTCCCCGAGCGTCATGCGCTCCCGGCCGGCCAGCCCGTTGGTCAGGAACTCGCGCTGCAGGTCCCAGACCGATAGCCCGTGGCTGGCCGGGTCGAGCTCGGGATGCATGTGGGGATCCCGCCAGTCGAGCGGGTCGAGGTGGGCGATGAGGTGGCCCCTGACGCGGTAGAGGTTGATGAGCTGCTCGACGGCCATCTGCTTGCGGAGATGGAGGTCGTCGCCCTCGGCCAGGTCGTTGACGTCGCGGTGGAACGCCACCGGCTCGTAGGGCACGCCCATGGCTTTGAAGATGTCCTGGAAAAAGGAGTCCTCGCCCGACAGCAGACGGTGCACCTTCTGGAGGAACAGGCCCGATTCGGCGCCCTGGATGATCCTGTGGTCGTAGGTGCTGGTAATGGTCACCACCTTGGACACGCCGAGGTCGGCCAGCACCCGGGGATCGGCGGCCTGCCATTCGGCCGGGTAGTCGATGGTGCCGACGCCGATGATGGCGCCCTGGCCGGGCATGAGGCGCGGCACCGACTGGACGGTGCCGATGGTCCCCGGGTTGGTGAGGCTCACGGTGGCGCCGGCCAGGTCGTCGGCCCCGATCTTGTTGGTCCGCACCCGGCGGATCAGATCCTCGTAGGCGGACCAGAAGGAGCGGAAGTCCATGGTGTCGGCCGCCCTGATCACCGGGACCATCAACGTCCGGGTGCCGTCGGGGCGCTCGAGGTCGACGGCGATGCCGAGGTTGAGGTGCTCGTGGCGCCGGACGCCGGGCGTGGCCTTCGGGTCGCCGGGGTCGGGCTCGACGAAGGACGCGTTGAGGGCGGGGACGGCCTTGATGGCCTTCACCACGGCGTAGCCGATGATGTGGGTGAAGCTGACCTTGCCGGCCGAGCCGGTGCGGATCAGCTGGTTGTTGAGGATGGTGCGGTTGACCTCGAGGAGGCGGGCCGGCACGACCCGGAAGCTGGTGGCCGTCGGCACCGACAGGCTGGCCGTCATATTTGCCACCACCCGCGCCGCGGCGCCGCGCAGCGGGCGGGCGGCGGGCTCCGCCTCGTCCGGAACGTCGGTGGCGGGCGCGGGGCGCTCCGGGGCGGCGTTGGGCGGGGCCGCCGGGGGGGCCGTGCGCACCGCCTCCCCCGCCGTCGACTCCAGCGCCTCGTGATCGCCCCCCGGGGGCGGCGTGTCCGGGCGCACCTCCGGGGTCGTCGGCCGGGCCAGGTTGGCGCCGCCGGGCCGGTAGTTGAGGAAGAACTCCCGCCAGCTCTCGCTCACCGACGACGGGTCCTGCCGGAACTGCTCGTACATGTCGTCGACCAGCCAGGCGTTGGGGCCCAGGCCGGTCTCCCCTGTAGGCGCACTCATAACGCGGCCAGAGTACGCGGTCACATCACCCGGACGGGCACCCCGCAGGCCCGGCCCCGAACCCGGCCGTACGGCCAGGGCGGGCAGACTGGGGCCTCATGCCGGCCCAGTACATCTTCACCATGCGCGACCTGCGGCGGTTCTATCCCCCCGACCGGGAGGTGCTGAGGGGCATCAACCTCTCCTTCTACCCGGGCGCCAAGATCGGCGTCATCGGCTCCAACGGCTCGGGCAAGTCGTCCCTGCTGCGGATCATGGCCGGGGTCGACGACGGGTTCACCGGCGAGGCCCGGCTCACACCGGGATTCACCGTGGGATTCCTGGCCCAGGAACCGGAGCTCGACGAGAGCAAGGACGTGGCCGGCAACGTGGCCGACGGGGCGGGCCCGATCAAGGCGCTCCTGACCCGTTACGACGAGGTGTGCGCGGCGATGGGCGATCCGGACGCCGACTTCGACAAGCTCCTGGCCCAGCAGGCCGAGCTGCAGGACAAGATCGACGCGGCCGGGGCCTGGGAGCTGGACCGCCAGTTGGAGATCGCCATGGACGCCCTGCGCCTGCCGCCCGGGGACGCGCCGGTGGCCACCCTCTCCGGCGGTGAGCGGCGGCGGGTGGCGCTGTGCCGCCTCCTGCTGTCGTCGCCCGACCTGCTGCTGCTCGACGAACCGACCAACCACCTCGACGCCGAATCGGTGGCCTGGTTGGAGCGGACCCTCCAGGACTACCCGGGCACCGTCGTGGCCGTCACGCACGACCGGTACTTCCTGGACAACGTGGCCGGTTGGATCCTCGAGCTGGACCGGGGCTTCGGCATCCCCTGGGAGGGCAACTACTCCTCGTGGCTGGAGCAGAAGCAGGCCCGCCTGGCCGGCGAGGAGAAGGCCGACAAGGCCCGGCAGCGGACCCTCGAGCGGGAGCTCGACTGGATCCGCATGTCGCCCCGGGCCCGCCAGGCCAAGAGCAAGGCCCGGGTGACGGCCTACAACGAGCTGGTGGCGTCGGCCGAGGCGGCCGCCTCCGACCGGTCCCCGGAGAAGCTCGAGATCACCATCCCGGCGGGGCCCCGGCTGGGCGACGTCGTGGTGGAGGTGTCGGACCTGGTGAAGGGGTTCGGCGACCGGCTGTTGATCGACGGGCTGTCCTTCACCCTGCCGCCGGGCGGCATCGTCGGCGTGATAGGCCCGAACGGGGCAGGCAAGACCACGCTGTTCCGCATGATCGTGGGCACGGAGACACCCGACGGCGGCAGCGTGCGGGTGGGCGACACCGTGTCGGTGGCCTACGTCGACCAGTCGCGGGCGTCACTCGACCCGGACCGGACCGTGTTCGAGGAGGTGGCGGACGGCCAGGACCGCCTCGTCGTGGGCAACCGGGAGCTGCACGGCCGGGCCTACGTGGCCGGCTTCGGGTTCAAGGGCAGCGACCAGCAGAAGAAGGTCGGGGACCTCTCGGGGGGCGAGCGCAACCGGGTCCACCTGGCCAAGGTGCTGCGCTCCGGAGGCAACCTCCTCCTGCTGGACGAGCCGACCAACGACCTGGACGTCGACACGCTGAGGGCCCTCGAGGACGGGCTGATCGGCTTCCCTGGCTGCGCCGTGGTGATCAGCCACGACCGGTGGTTCCTCGACCGGGTGGCCACCCACGTGCTGGCCTTCGAAGGCGACTCCGAGGTGCGCTGGTGGGAGGGCAACTTCTCCGACTACGAAGCCGACCGGCACAAGCGCCTCGGCGTGTCGGCCGACCAGCCCCACCGCATCAAGTACAAACCTCTCGTTCGCGGCTGACGCCCCGCTCGCTCCGAGCCCGGCTCTCAGCTGCCGGAGTCCGAGTCCCCGAGGCGGCGCCGCAGCGCCTCGAAGTCGGCCCGCAGGGCAGCTACCTCGTCCTGGACCCGGGCCAGCTCCCGGCGTAGGGCGCCGACCCCGTCCGGCGCCGTGTCGCGCCCCGCCGGTGCTGCACCCGCGCCGGCATACGGGGAAGGGTGGCTCACCGGCGGCGCCGCCGGCTCGGGCGAGGCGGGAGCCGGGGGCGACTCGCCACCGTCGGCGAGCAGCTGCATCCACCGTTCCTCCTTCTGGCCCGGGCGGCGGGCCAGGCGGGCGACGAGAGGTTCCGCCCACCGGGTCAAACCTTCCAGGTCCGACTCCACCTCGGCCAAGCTGTCGAATTCGGCCATCCGCTCGGTGCGGGTGCGCAGCTCTCCGACGGTCTGCGGCCCCCGCAGCAGGAGCACCGCGACCAGGGCCATCTGGCGGGCGTCCAGCGCCAGCTTCTCGTCCAGCACGTGCCGGTAGCGGACGACCGAGCGGCCGTGGGACGGGAGAACGAAGCGCACCAGGCCCTTGGCCTTGAGGGAGTCCAAGGCGGCCTGCACGTCGGCTTCGGCGTAGGACACGACCGGATCGCGGTTGGACGTCTGGTTGCAGGCCAGGGTGAGGCTGTTGAGCGACAGCGGGTACTGCTGGGGCGTCGACAGCTGCTTCTCGACCAGGCTGCCCACCACCCGGCCCTCGACGGGATCGAGCGTCATGGCCGTGATGATACGGGGGGCCCGGTTGGGCCCGGCCGGGCCCGCTTCGGTACCGTGCGCTGGTGACCGCCGACCACGCCCCCACCACCGGGCTGCGGGTACTCGAGCGCCCGCCGCTCCACGCCGCCGGGTCGGGCGGCGCCGCGGTCGTGCTGGTCCACGGGGTCATGGACCGGGCCACCAGCTTCACCCGGCTCAGCGCCAAGCTGCCGGAGTGGACGGTCATCTCCTACGACCGCCGGGGGTACGCCCAGTCCTCGCACCTCGGCCCGCCCCAATCGTTCGACGATCAGGTGGACGACCTGGTCGAGGTGCTCGAGGGCCGCGCCGTAGTGGCCTTCGGGCACAGCCTCGGAGGGGATGTGGTGCTGGCCACCGCGTCGCGCCACCCGGGTCTCATCGCGGCCGCCGTCGTCTGGGAGCCCCCCCAACCTTGGCTCCCCTGGTGGCCGGCGGAGTCGGCGTCACGCGGCGCCGGCTCGGAGCTCGAGCCGCCGGAGCGGGCCGAATGGTTCATGCGCCGGATGGTCGGCGACCGGGTGTGGGAGCGGCTGCCGACCGCCACCCGCGAGCAGAGGCGGGCCGAGGGCCACACCCTCGACGCCGAGCTGCGCACACTGTCCGAGCCCCTCTTCGATCCGGAGCGGATCCGCATCCCCGTGCTGGTCGGCCGAGGGGGTCACGCCCGCCCTCATCACCGCCGGGCGGTTCGGGAACTGGCGGCATCACTTCCCCACGGGCAGCTGGTCGAGATACCCGACGCCGGGCACGGCGCCCACCTCAGCCATCCCGGCGAGGTGGCCGACCTCATACGGCGGGCCGCCCACCTCGCCCCTCACGGTCCCCACTAGCGGGCCCTAACATCGCCGGGATGACCCGGGTACTGGTGACCGACCTCCGCGACCACGTGGGTGGAGACGTGTCGATATGCGGATGGGTGGACAAGCTGCGGCTGCAGCGGGCCATGCAGTTCGTGGTCGTCCGGGACCACACCGGGTCGGTACAGGTGACCCACCAGCGCGACGGCGGCGAGATCGAGGACCAGCTGGAGCACCTGTCGCCCGAGTCGGCCGTGCGGATCCGGGGCCGGGTCGTGGACGCCCCGAACGTCAAGCTGGGCGGCCTCGAGATCGTCCCCGACTCCGTCGAGACCCTCAACCGGTCTGAGACGCCGCTCCCGATCGACGAGCACACCGGCCCCGAGCAGAGGCTGGACTGGCGGCTCCTCGACGTCCGCATCCGCCCGGCCACGCAGCTGGT
>DATGAX010000153.1:0-2479 GCA_035312965.1 Acidimicrobiales bacterium | reverse complement strand
ATTAGGGGAATACGTACATTCGAGGTTCCTCTCTGAGAGCCTAGGAGGAGCGATACAAATGACGACGCGGGGGAACGGGCTGCGCCTGACCGGGGCGGCCGTGGCCGCCACCGTGGCGCTCGCCGCCTGCAGTAGCAGCAGCCACAGCGACAACGGATCGTCGACGACCGGCGGTGCCTCCGGCGGCGGTACGACCATCAACATCGGCGTGGTGGGCACGGCCAGTGGCCCGCAGGCCAGCAGCTCCGACCAGTACATGACCGTCGGGCCGGCGTGGGCCGCATGGGTCAACGCCAACGGCGGGATCAATGGAGATCAGGTCAAGGTGTTCACCGAGGACGACCAGGGCAGTCCCGCTACCGCCCAGTCGCAGGTCCAGACCTTGATCAACAGCGATCATGTGGCGGCCATCGTCCTCGGCAGTGACGGCGAGATCGGTGCCTTCGACGACTTCGCCATCAGCAAGGGCGTTCCGCTGATCAGCGGCGCGGCCAACATGGTCGACTGGTACACCAAGCCGTCGGGCATGTTCCCCACCCCGACCGGCGTCGCCCAGGGGCTGGCTGACCAGGTGGCGGTGGCCGCCAAGTTCGGGCATGCCAAGGTCGTCGGCAACCTGTACTGCTCCGAGGTCGCAGCCTGCCAGCAGGCCAACCCGCTCATGCAGGGTGCGGCCAAGGCGGCCGGGCTCACCTTTACCAGCCTGTCCGTGAGCTCCAGCTCGCCGAGCTACACCGCCCAGTGCCTGCAGCTCCAGCAGCAGCACGTGGACTACGTGGCCATGAGCATCACGACGGCTGCCGCCGTGAAGTTCGTGCAGTCCTGCCAGGCTCAGGGCTACAACCCCACATGGGGCACGTCCGAGCAGGCGGTGGCGCCCGCCCTGGAGCAACTGCCGAATTTCACCGCTTACGGACCGGCTTACTCCTTCCCTTCGACGGCCGACGCCGCGCCTGCGGCCACCTTCCGTTCCGCCATGCAGAAGTACGCCAAGGACGCCAACTGGCGGGAGGGCACCGGTTCCTTCACGTGGGACGGGTTGATGGCCCTCGGGGCGGCCCTCAAGACGGCCACCACCGGTGGGAAGGCGGCGACTCCCGCCAGCGTGGAGTCGGCGCTGTACGGGCTCAACGGCTCGACCCTCAACGGGGAGCTGGCCAATCCAATCGGGTGGGTCCAAGGCAAGGGTAACCCCATCCTCACTTACAACCCCTGCTACTTCGAGCTGGAGGTCAAGGGGGGCCAGCTCGTGGCCCCAGCCGGCCTGACCCCGCAGTGCCCGTCCAAGTAGTCGGATGATCGATGGGTCAGTGCAATCAGATAAATGATTGCACTGACCTATTGATTCCGAAGCCCCGCACCGGCATACTCGCCCTACAGCCCATTCACCTCAGGGGGAGGCAAGATGTCCGAAGCGGCACTGTTCCTCGGCGACGCCGGCGACGATGGGCGCGAGCCCACCTTCGTCGTCTCTACGGCCCAGCTGGAAGTCATCGGCGGCGTCCGGGAGCGGGGCCTGGACGACGACCACGTCCAGCGCCTGGTCGAGACGGGGGGCGGTTGGCCGCCCATTCTCGTGTGGGACTCGCAGCCCGTGGTGTTGGACGGCGCCCACCGGCTGGCCGCCGCTCGGCTTCTCGGCCTGGCGGCGATCCCGGCCGTCCGTTTCTACGGGAGCCGGCCGGACGCCTACGTGGAGGCCGTGCGCCGGAACGTGGCGCACGGCCTGCCTCTCACCCTCAAGGAGCGCACCACCGCCGCCCAGCGGGTCCTGACGGCCAGCCCCGACTGGTCGGACCGTCGCATCGCCCTGATCTGCGGGCTGTCGGCCAAGACGGTGGCCCGGGTCCGCCGTGAGGCCGCCGGCCGGGGTGAGCTCGTGAGCGGTCAGGTCAGGATCGGCCGGGACGGTCGCATCCGGCCGGTCGAGGCGAACGGGGTGCGGGACCGGATCGCCATGGCGCTGGCCGAGCAGCCCGACAGCTCGCTGCGCGCCATCGCCGCTCAGGTGGGGGCGTCGCCGGAGACGGTACGGATCGTCCGGCGCGAGCTCCAGCATCCCGAGCCGGCGGAGGACGCGGCGCCCGATCCGTCACCGCCCGCGCCGGTCCGGCGGGTCCTCTCGCTGGTCGCCGACCCGGTGGAGGAGAGGACCGATTGGCGCCAGGACAAGGCGCTCAGCTCGGCCCCGTGCAGCGACGCGTTCCTCGCCTGGTTCCAGTCGAGTGAGGTGGGCGACGAATGGTCGAACCACCTGGACGCCGTGCCGCTGAGCCGGGTCTACGAGATCGCCGACGAGTCCCGCCGCCGGGCCCGGGTCTGGCTGGAATTCGCCGACGCCCTGGAGGGGCGGTCCCGCCCCGGCCGCCGCTGACCGGGGTCCACGTCGAAACCGGATCAGGCTCTTCGCGGCCTCCGCTGGACCTCCGCCAACAGAGGCTGGCTGTAGGCGATGCGACCGGTGAGGCGCCGGGGGTCG
>DATGAX010000152.1:0-2766 GCA_035312965.1 Acidimicrobiales bacterium | reverse complement strand
GGGAGACGGTCAACGTCCTCCTCGAGTGCATCTTCGACACCTGCCTGTGCGGCCTGCTCTACTGGGCCTTCGGGTTCGCCTTCCACTTCGGGGCGGGGAACGGTCTCATCGGGCACCAGTACTTCTTCCTCAGCGGCGCTCCGGAGACGTACGGGACGACCGGCGTCGCCTTCATGGCCTTCTGGCTGTTCCAGTTCGCCTTCGCCGACACCTGCTCCACGGTGACCTCGGGGGCCATGGTCGGCCGCACCGGGTTCAAGGGCGACATCTGGTACTCCATAGCAGTCTCGGGATTCATTTACCCCATCTTCGGCCACTGGGTCTGGGGTCCCGGCGGCTGGCTCGGCAACATGACGCCGCACTTCCTCAATATCTTCACCCACGGCGCCGTGTTCCGCGACTTCGCCGGCTCCACCGTCGTCCACACCGTCGGCGGGTTCATCGCCCTCTGGGGCGCCGTCGCCCTCGGGCCCCGCCTCGGCCGGCGCTTCAAGCGCGACGGTGGCGGCCCCATGCCGCCCCACGATCTCACGATGGGCTCCATCGGCGCCGTCATCCTGTGGTTCGGGTGGTACGGGTTCAACCCCGGTTCGACGCTCTCGGCCATGGACCTCTCGGGCATCGGCCGGGTGGCCACCAACACGACGCTGGCGGCCTGCGCCGGCGGGATGGCGGCCATCCTGTTCGTCTATCCGAGATCGAAGAAGTGGGACCTCGGCATGGCCTGCAACGGCCTGCTGGGCGGGCTGGTGGCCATCACCTGCCCCTGCTACTGGGTCAACACCACCGGGGCCGTGATCATCGGGGCGGTGGCCGGCATCGTCGTGCCGCTCGGCGTCGACCTCCTCGAGCACTGGCGGATCGACGACCCGATCGGGGCGGTGGCCGTCCACGGCTTCGCCGGTATCTGGGGGACGCTGAGCCTGGGGCTGTTCGCCACCGGCGCCTACGGCGTCCCCACCCCCGACGGCATCGACACGTCGACCACGGTGAAGGGCCTCTTCTTCAGCGGCGGCATCGACCAGCTCAAGGCCCAGGCCATCGGGAGCCTGACGTGCGTGGTGGTGATCTCGGCCGTCTCGGTGCTGATCTTCTACCTCGTCGACATGACCCGGACGCTGCGGATCTCGAAGGACGGAGAGCTGGAGGGCATCGACGTCCACGAGCACGGCACCCACGCCTACCACATGGAGTTCGGCCAGGGTTCGAGCTTCAGCGCCTTCCCGAGCACTGGGCCTACGGTGTCCGGCAACGGAGCGCCGGAGCGGAGCCGGTCCGAATCCGAACCGGCGTCGAGCTCACTCGCCGACTAAGGAGGAGCAGTGGTCCATCTCGTCACGGCGGTCATCAAGCCCCACCGCCTCGAAGACGTGAAAGACGCCCTGCGGGGCGCCGGGGTCATGGGCATGACCGCCAGCGAGGTCCAGGGTTACGGCCGCCAGGGCGGTAAGAGCGAGGTGTTCCGGGGCGCCGAGTACGCCGTCGCCTTCGTCCCCAAGGTGAAGATCGAGGTCCTCGTCGACACGGCCGACGTCGACCAGATCATCGACCTCATCGTGAAGACGGGCCGGACGGGCAAGATCGGCGACGGCAAGGTATGGGCCGTCGCGGTCGACCGCCTCGTGCGGGTCCGCAGCGGGGAATCCGGGACCGACGCCCTGTAGCCCTGGAGCGCAGCGCAGAGCGCATATCCCCCGAATCGGGGCTGACTAGTCCCTCCGTCAGGGGGAAATGACGCCTCCGGGTCATTGGCCGGGGACATACCGGTACCGATCATTCCGAAAGAGGGTCGGCACCGGCCGTCCCCGGCCGCGTACCCGTTTGCCCTGGAGGGGTCATCCCCAAGATCGCGCCCAACGGCCCCGTGACGGAGGGGAGCTTCGCCCCTGGACCCAGCGCGACCCGGGACGGGCTCGGCTCGGGCGGCGGGCTGTTCTTCGACGCCAACCCGTCGGCCATGTGGGTGCACGACGCCGAGACGCTGCGGTTCCTGGCCGTGAACGAGGCGGCCGTCCGCCAGTACGGCTGGTCCCGCACCGAACTGCTGTCGATGACCGTGCTCGACGTCCTCCCGCCGGAGGACCGCCCGGCGTTCCTCGAGGAGCTCCTGGCCGGCCCGCCGGCCAGGTTCGCCGCCGCCGGCCCTGTCGCCCCTGTCGCCGGCGTCCCGACCCGGCGCCGGCACCACACCCGCGACGGCGCCGTCCTCGCCGTCGACGTGCAGAGCGAGGTGCTGTCCTACGCCGACCGGCGGGCGACACTGACGCTGGCCCGCGACGTCACCGAGCGGGACCAGCTCCAGGCGGCCCTGGACACGACCGGCGACCAGCTCCGGGAGGCCCAGGCGGTGGCCAAGGTCGGGATCTGGGACTGGGACGTCGTCACCGACCAGGTCCGCTGGTCCGAAGAGCTGTACCGCATCTTCGGGGTCACGCCACAGATCTTCCCCGGGACGTTCGAGGGCTACATGGCCGTCGTCCACCCCGATGACCGCGCCGCGCTCGAGGCCACGGTCGAGCGCAGCCTGCGGACGCTGGAGCCCTTCGACATCGCCCACCGGGCCGTCAGGCCCGACGGTGCGACCCGCTGGCTGCAGTGCGGGGGTCGCGTGCGGGCCGTCGACGGTCGCCCGGTCCAGATGACCGGCGCCTGCCAGGACGTCACCGCCCAGCGGGAGGCGGCCGAGGCGCTGTCGAAGCTCGCCCTCCACGACCCGCTCACCGCCCTCCCCAACCGGTCGCTGTTCATGGACCGGCTCGGTCAGGC
>DATGAX010000151.1:0-11330 GCA_035312965.1 Acidimicrobiales bacterium | reverse complement strand
CGAGGGCCGGATGGTCGTTCCGGCCTGGCCCGGAGTCGACGGCGTCGACGTGATCGGCGCCGCAGCCCCGTCGGAGGGCGGGGCCGACTGGCTCCCTTCGGAGGCCTATGAGGCGCTGCGGATCCGGGCCGGCATCCCGCTCATGGGGGCCGAGCTGGACGAGCGCACCATCCCCGGCGAGACCGGTCTGGTCCCGTGGACGGTCAGCTTCACCAAGGGCTGCTACACCGGCCAGGAGCTCGTGGCTCGCATCGACTCCAGGGGCAATCGCGTGCCGCGCCGCCTGCGCGGCCTGCGCTTCGACGGCGAAGTGGCGAGCGGGGCGGAGCTGCTCACTCCCGACGGCAGCCCGGCCGGCACCGCTACCAGCGTGGCGGCGCAGCCCCGGCCGGCCACCGGCGGGACCGAGTGGGTGGGCTTGGGCTACGTCCGGCGGGGGGTGGACGTCCACGAGGAGCTGACCGCGGCGGGGGTGGCGGTCCGCCAGGTCGAGCTGGTCCCGTGACCGGGCGCGGCCGGGCCCGCCGCCTGGCGACGATCGCAGCCTGCGTCACGGCCTCGGTGGTGGCGACCGGCTGCTCCGCCGGCGTGAGCCGCCTCTCCTTCCCCGACCCGCCGGCACGGACAGTGGCCCCCCCTCCTCCACCCGACACCCTGCCACCGGGTCTGCGTGCGATCGAGGAGCTGCCGGTCGCCGGCGCCACGACCACCACCTTGCCGGCCATCGGACCCGGGACGGCCTCGATCAACGGGACGGTGACCGGGCCGAACGGGCCCGTGGGCGGCGCCACGGTGGAGGTCGACCGGTTCGTCGGCTACGCCTACGCGACGGCGCGCACCACCACCGCGGCGGATGGAACCTGGTCGTTCCGAAACATCCTCGGCGGCGACTACCGGATCCGGGCCTGGCAGGCTCCGGCGCTCTCCATGATCACCCCTGACCTCCTGTTCCTCGTGGGTGGTCAGCCGCAGAGCGCCACCCTGCAGCTGACCCAGTTCCAGGGCCCCCAGGTGCAGGCCGCCATCAACCCGGCCAGCCCCGTCGTCGACGTCCCGGCCAACCTCGTCGTCCAGGTGACCAACCCGGTGGTCGACGCCAACGGCGTGGTCACCGCCCCGCCCGTCGCCGGAGCGGCCGTCACGCTGGTCGACGGGCCCGACTGGTCGGTGGCCAACGGCAACCCCCAGACGACCGACGGCCACGGCCAGGCCACATTCCAGCTGCAGTGCACGGGCACCGGCTCGGCTCCCCTGAGCGCGCAGGTGGGGCAGGACCCCCCGGTGAAGCTGACCATGCCGTCGTGCTCCCCACCGCCGCCGACCACCACGACGAGCACGACCAACCCCTTCGCCACGACCACCACATGCCCGCCCCCTCCGGGGCCGGCCGAGACCACGACGACGGTGCTCGTCTTCGGGCAGTGCTGACCAGGCCCGGCCGTGCCAGGCCCGGCCGTGCCACGGGCGCCGGCCGGGGCCCACGGTAGGCTCGGTCGGTCATGGCGACCTACCTGGACCGGATCCTGGCCGCCCACCGGGCCGCCGCGGCGGCCGACCGGCGGGACCCGGACGAGCTGCTCACCGCGGCCGCCGGGATGGCGCCCGCCCGCGGTTTCGCCGCCGCCCTCCGGGAGCGGGACACCGTCGCCGTCATATCCGAGATCAAGCGGCGCAGCCCGAGCAAGGGCGACCTGGCGCCCGGGTTGGTGCCGGCCGACATGGCCCGTGCCTACCAGTCCGGGGGCGCAGCCGCCCTGTCGGTCCTCACCGACGCCGACTTCTTCGGCGGTTCGGTGGCGGACCTGCAAGAGGCGTGCGCCGCGGTGACACTGCCGGTCCTGCGCAAGGACTTCACCGTGGGCCCGGCGGACGTGCTCGACGCCCGGCTGATGGGGGCCGACGCCGTCCTCCTCATCGCGGCCGCCCTCGACGCGGCCACGCTGACCGAGCTGCTCGGCTGGGCCGGGCGGGCCGGCCTCGACGCCCTCGTCGAGGTGCACGACGAGACGGAGGCGAGCGTGGCCCTCGACGCCGGGGCCACGATGGTCGGGGTCAACCAGCGTGACCTGTACACCTTCGAGGTCGACACCGGCCGGGCCGGCCGGGTGGCATCGATCCTGCCGGACGCGGTCATCCGTGTGGCCGAGTCGGGGATCAGGGACGGTGACGACGTACGCCGCCTGGCCGACGCCGGCTTCGACGCCGTCCTGGTCGGGGAGACGCTGGTGCGGGCCGCCGATCCGGCGGGGGCCGTCGCCGATCTCTGTGTGGCCCGGGCCCGGACCTGATGTTCGTCAAGATCTGCGGCATCACGTCCGAGGAGGACGCACTGCTGGCCGTCGCCCTCGGGGCGCACGCCGTCGGCTTCGTGTTCGCCCCGTCGCCCCGCCAGATCGCTCCCCAGATCGCGGCCGACATCGTCAAGCGGCTGCCGCCTGAGGTGATCAGCGTCGGCGTGTTCCGGGATTGGGCGCCGCAGCGGGTGTCCGATGTGGCCCACGCCGTCGGGCTGCACGCCGTGCAGCTGCACGGGCACGAGCCGGCCGAAGCGGCGCAGTGGCTGAAGACCAGGGTGCCGATGGTCATCCAGGCCTTCGCCGCCGGAGACGGCCGGGTGCGCAAGGCGGCCGACTACGGCGTGGACGCCGTCCTGCTCGACGCCCCGAGCCCCGGATCGGCCCAGGTGTTCGACTGGTCGCTGGCCTCGGAGGTCCCGCCCGGGCAGCGGGTGATCATCGCCGGCGGCCTCGACGCGTCCAACGTGGAGCAGGCCGTCGCCCAGACCCGGTGCTGGGGCGTCGACGTCTCCTCCGGGGTGGAGCGCACGCCCGGCTACAAGGATCCCATCAAGCTGCGGGAGTTCATCCAGGCCGCGCTGGCCGCTTTGGCCCGCGTCGGCGACGACGCCGGCGCCGCCGACGACTTCGAGGGGGCCACCGACCTGTACGACTGGCAGGACGACCAGTGACCCTGCCGGAGCCGGTGCGCATGGACGACCCCGGCCCTGAGGGCCGCTTCGGCGAGTTCGGCGGGCGGTACATACCCGAGTCGCTGGTCCCCGCCTGCCTCGAGCTGGAAAAGGCCTTTCGCACCGCCTGGTCGGACCCGGCGTACCGCAAACGGCTGGACGACCTGCTGCGCGATTACGCCGGGCGGCCCACTCCGGTGACCGACGCCGCCCGGCTGTCCGAGGCGCTTGGTGTCCGGGTGATGCTCAAGCGGGAGGATCTCACCCACACCGGCTCGCACAAGATCAACAACGTCCTGGGCCAGGGTCTCCTCACCCTCGAGATGGGCAAGACCCGGATGGTGGCCGAGACCGGCGCCGGCCAGCACGGCGTGGCCAGTGCCACCGCGGCGGCCCTCTTCGGCCTGGAGTGCGTGGTGTACATGGGCGAGGTCGACACCGAGCGGCAGGCCCTCAACGTGTTCCGGATGCAGCTCCTCGGAGCCGAGGTCCGGCCGGTGCGGTCCGGCAGCCGCACCCTCAAAGACGCCGTCAACGAAGCGCTCAGGGACTGGGTGGCCACGGTGGAGACCACCCACTACTGCCTCGGATCGGTGATGGGCCCCCACCCCTACCCGTGGCTGGTCCGGGAGCTGCAGAGCGTCGTGGGCAACGAGGCCAGGGAGCAGTGCCGGATCCTGCTCGGCGGAGCCGATCCCGACCTGGTCGTGGCCTGCGTCGGAGGAGGCTCCAACGCGGCCGGCACCTTCGCCGGGTTCGTGGGCACGGGGGCCGCCCTCGTCGGTGTCGAGGCGGCCGGCGGCTCGGCCATAGGTCACGGGATACCCGGCGTCCTGCACGGCATGCGGTCCTACCTCCTGCAGGACGAGTGGGGCCAGATCCTGGAGGCGGAGTCCATCTCCGCCGGGCTCGACTACCCCGGCATCGGCCCCGAGCATGCCTATCTCGCCGCCCGGGGCCGGGCCCGTTACACCTCGGCCTCCGACGCCGAGGTCCTCGATGCGCTGCAGCTGCTGTCGCGTACCGAGGGCATCATTCCGGCGCTGGAGCCGGCCCATGCCTTGGCCTGGCTGGTGGGCGCCACCCGGCGGGGCGAGGTCGAGGCCGGTTCGACGGTGCTCCTGACATTGTCGGGCCGGGGGGACAAGGACGCCGAGACGGTCATGGGGCTCCTGTCGTGACCGGCGTGGCGGTCGAGTCGCACCTGCGGGCGGTGCGCGAATCCGGGCGCAAGATACTGGTGACCTATGTGACCGGCGGCCTCGGTCCGGGCTGGGTGGACGTGCTCGAGGCGATGGTCGCGGCCGGGGCCGACCTGGTCGAGATCGGCATCCCGTACTCCGACCCGGTGATGGACGGGCCCACCATCCAGGAGGCCTCCAGCCGGGCCCTCGCCCAGGGGGCGAACCCGGCCTCGATCCTCGACGCGCTGGCCGGCGCCCAGGTGGCGGTGCCGCTCGTGGCCATGGCGTACTACAACGTCGTGTTCCGGGCCGGCCACGCCCGCTTCGCCCGCATGCTCACCGACGCCGGCGTGACCGGGGCGATCCTGCCCGACCTGCCTCTGGAGGAATCGGCCGGGTGGGAGGCCGACGCCTCGGCCGCCGGGGTGGCGCCGGTGCTGCTGGCCGCGCCCGTCACCCCCGACGAGCGGCTGGCCGAGATCTGCCGGCGCTCGCACGGCTTCGTGTATGGCGTCAACCTCATGGGGGTCACGGGCGAACGGGCGTCGGTCGCCGCCTCGGCGGGGGTGCTGGCCAAGCGGCTCAAGGCGCTCACGGACAAGCCGGTGATCATGGGCTTCGGGATCTCCGATCCGGCCCAGGCGGTGGCGGCCGCCGAAGAGGCCGACGGGGTGGTGGTCGCGTCTGCGCTCATGCGGCAGCTGCTCGACGGGGCCGATCCGGACGAGGTGGGGGACTCGGTGCAGGCCATCCGGCGGGCCCTGGACGGCTGAGCCGGCCGGCTACCAACGGGCCCGGTGGCGCTCCATCACGCCCAGGGCCGGCTCGGAGCGGGACAGCTCGTACCCGCCGGGCAATGTGCCGGAGAAACGCCCGAAGGGCTGGACGTAGTCGCTGCGGACCAGCCCGAGGTTGTCGCTGCGGCGCCGGGCCGCCTCCTCCTCGAAGCGCAGCACCGACCCGTCGGTGGCCCACAGCTCGTCGAGGTCACGTCCGAAGCGGACGGGTGGCACCTCGGCCGGCCGGCCGTGCAACCATACCGTGCGCTCGCTCATGGTCTCGGCATCGTGGACGCCCCGGACCAGGTTCCACGTCACCGGCCAACCGTCCACCGTCGTCCCTACCCCGGCCGACCATTCCCACTCGGTGTGGCGGGCGTGGTACCCGGCTGACTCGTCGAGCAGGCCGAGCCCGCTGACCGGCCGGGCCTCCATGCCCAGGGTCAGGTGACCGTCCACCCGTACCGGCGTCTTGCGGGTCCATATGTACGAGCGGCCGTGGGGGCTGACCACTTCGACCGGCTGGCCCGTCGAGGTCACCGCCAGCTCGAGCCGGGTCGAGCCGGACCGGACCGTGACCGCTTTGGCCGACACCCGGATGCGGCCGGGCCGGAGCACGGCCGACTCCGTGTCGAGCAGACCGGAGCGGCGGTCCCACACGGCCCAGAAGCTCTGGGCCAGCGGCCCCACCCAGGCCGACCCGGCGCACAGCATGAGCTCGGGCCCGAACATGCCGACGTAGCACCACCGCTTCAGGGGGCGCCCGGCGCTCTGCCGCGGCATAGGCGCGGGCGGGAGCGGCAGCGCCGGCCGGATGGTCGCGCCACCCGACCCCGGCGGGGCGGCCGGAGCGTCGACGGGGCGGCCGGCCCCGGACGGTCCCGGGCGGGGCGTGGCGGCGGCCGGCTCGGTCGCCGGCGCCCGCCAGGGCTGGACGATCAAGCCGGGGCGCCCGCGTCGAACTCGAGGACGACCTTCACGTCCCCCGGCTGGCGCTGATAGGCGTCCTTCCAGTTCGTCAGCGGCACCCGGCGGGTGACCAGGCGGGCCAGCCAGTCCCGGTCGGCGGCGGCCAGGGCCGCCGCCCCGGCCTCGTAGTGGCGCCGGTTGGCGTTGACCGACCCGAACACAACGTCGTTCTCCAGCACCAGGCGCCGGTTGAGCATCCCCACGTCGACGGGGATGTCGCGGCCTCCCGAGGAGACGCCCGTGAGGCAGACGATGCCGTTGGCCCCCGCGTGATCCATCACGTCGAAGATGAGCGGCGCCACCCCGGTGCACTCGATGGCCACGTCGGGCTCGACACCGGTGTCGGCCACCGCCCCATGGTGGTAGTGGGCGCCCAGGGCGGCGACCAGATCGGGCTTGAGCCCTTCGGTGACCTGGTCCATCACGTGCACTTCCAGCCCGCGCTGGACGCCGAGCAGGGCGGCGAGCAGCCCGATCGGGCCGGCGCCGGTCACCAGCACGGTGCGCGGCTTCCAGTCAGCCCGCCGGCCGATGCGCTCGATGTGGTCCCACGCCTTGGCGACGACGGTGGTCGGCTCGAGCAGCACACCCAGGTTGCCCAGGCCAGCTTCGACCTTGACCACGAACTCGGGGGTGATCCGGTAGCGCTCGCGGGCGTAGCCGTGGTGTTCCTTGATGCCCCACTCGGTGTACTGGCCGTTGCGGCACATGTCCCACTCGCCGATGGCGCAGTTGGAGCACGGCACCGGATCGGGGCGCCGGACGATGGCCACCACCAGGTCGCCGGCGGCGAGGTCACCGCCGGCCGGCGCTTCGACGACCTCGCCGAGCGATTCGTGGCCGATGGCCAACCGGTCCTCCCCGGGCGGCGCCCACCCGTACTCCCCGCCGATGATCTCCAGGTCGGTGCCGCAGACCCCCACGGCGCGGGTCTTGACCAGTACCGGACCGTCGGACTCGGGCGGCTCCGGCAGCTCGGTGAGGTCGACCGAGCCGGCCTTCAGCGGGACGACGGTGACAGCACGCATACCCGGCACGGTAGCGGCACGGGCGCCCCCGACCGCTGACCGTCCCGGCCCGGCCCGCGGTGGCAAGCTGGGCGGGTGTTGCGCGCCGGGCGGCTTCTGGTCGCCAACCCGCTCCTGCCGGATCCGAACTTCGACCGCACCGTGGTTCTGCTCCTGGCCCACAACGAGGATGGCGCGCTGGGCCTGGTCCTCAACCGGCCCAGCCGGATGGAGGTGGGCGACCCGCTGCCCGAGTGGAAGCATCTGGCCGCCGAGCCGGGCGTGCTGTTCCTCGGCGGCCCGGTGCAGCACCAGGCCGTCATCTGCCTGGGGAGGGAGCTGACCGGGGCCGCCGACGAAGACGGCTGGAAGGAGGTGTCGCCCGGTGTCGGCACCATCGACCTGGAGCGGGATCCCAACGATGTGCCGGTCGGGGTGCGGGAGGTGCGCATGTTCGCCGGGTACGCGGGTTGGTCGGCGGGCCAGCTGGAGGGCGAGCTGGACGCCGGTGCCTGGTGGGTGGTCGAACCGGAGCCGGACGACGCCTTCACCACGCAGCCCGATCAGCTGTGGAAGCAGGTCCTCCGGCGCCAGCCTTTCCCGCTGGCCTTCTCCTCCTGGTATCCCGAGGACCCCGCGTACCAGTAGCGGGTTAGGCCCGGCGGCCGGCGCCGTAACCGGATGGTTTCAGCTGCGCGCAGGCCGCGCCGCGGCGCGGCTCCGGGCCCGTTCGGACTGGTCGAGGACGACCTTGCGCAGCCTCACAACCGACGGGGTCACCTCGACGCACTCGTCTTCGCGGATGAATTCGAGGGCCTGTTCGAGCGACAGCTGCAGCGGCGGCACCAGGCGTACCGTCTCGTCCGACGCCGCGGCGCGCATATTGGTCAGCTTCTTCTCCTTGGTCGGGTTGACGTCCATGTCCTCGGACCGGGCGTTCTCGCCCACGATCATGCCTTCGTACACCTCGACGCCCGGACCGATGAAGAGGGCGCCCCGCTCCTGCAGGTTGGTCAGCGCGTAAGCAGTCGTCGGGCCCCGCCGGTCGGCGACCATCGATCCGTTGGGCCGGGTCCGCAGGTCGCCGTGCCACGGCTCGTAACCCTCGAAGACGTGGTGCAGCTGACCGGTCCCCCGGGTCTCGGTCAGGAACTCGGTCCGGAAGCCGATGAGCCCCCGGGCCGGCACGATCCAGTCCATGCGCACCCAGCCCGTGCCGTGGTTGACCATGTGCTCCATGCGCCCCTTGCGAAGGGACAGGAGCTGTGTCACCACTCCCATGAAGTCCTCGGGGACATCGACGCTCACCCGTTCCATCGGCTCGTGCACCTTGCCCCCGACCTCACGGGTCAGCACCTGGGGCTTCCCGACCGTGAGCTCGAAACCTTCCCGCCGCATCAGCTCCACCAGCACGGCCAGGGCCAGCTCGCCCCGTCCCTGGACCTCCCACGTGTCGGGGCGTTCGGTCTGAAGGACCCGGATGCTGACGTTGCCGACCAGCTCGGCGTCCAGCCGGCTCTTGATCAGGCGGGCCGTCAGCTTGGTGCCAGCCGGCAGGGTGCCCGACGCCTTGCCCGCCAGCGGCGAGGTGTTGACCCCGACGGTCATGCCGATGCTCGGGTCGTCGATGGTGATCACCGGGAGGGGCCGGGGGTCGTCGGGATCGGCCAGGGTGTCGCCGATCATGATCTCGGGGATCCCGGCCACTGCGATGATCTCGCCCGGGCCCGCCCCCTCGGGAGGGGCGTCCACCCGGTCGAGGGCCTCGGTGACGTACACCTCGGACAGGCGCACCCGCTCTGTGGAGCCGTCGTGACGGCACCAGGCGACGAAGTCGCCCTTGCGGATCCGGCCGTTGCGGATCCGGCACAGGGCCAGGCGACCCACGTACGGCGAGGCGTCGAGATTGGTCACGAGCGCCTGGAAGGGATGCCCTTCTTCGTAGGTCGGGGCCGGTATCCGCTCCACGAGAAGGTCGAGCAGAACCTTGAGATCGGGCGCCGAAGCCACGTCTTCGGCCGCCATGGCCGCCTGCCCGGCCCGGGCATTGCAGTAGACGATGGGGAACTCGATCTGGCTCTCGTCCGCCCCCAGGTCGAGGAACAGCTCGTACACGGCGTCGATCACCTCGGCCGGCCGGGCGTCGGACCGGTCGATCTTGTTGATCACGCAGATCACCGGTAGGCGGGCCTCCAGCGTCTTGCGCAGCACGAACCGGGTCTGGGGCAGCGGGCCTTCGCTGGCGTCCACGAGCAGCAGCACGCCGTCGACCATGGTGAGGCCCCGTTCGACCTCACCGCCGAAGTCGGCGTGCCCGGGAGTGTCGACGATGTTGATCGTCATGTCGCCGTAGCGGACAGCGGTGTTCTTGGCCAGGATCGTGATGCCCTTCTCCCGCTCCAGATCCATGGAGTCCATGACCCGGTCGGCCACCTCCTGGTTGGCGCGGAAGGCTCCGGACTGGCGGAGCATGGCGTCGACCAGCGTGGTCTTGCCGTGGTCGACGTGGGCCACGATGGCCACGTTGCGGATGTCGGTGCGATGTTCCATGGGGGGAGCTTCAGCGTACTTGGATCGGTACGCTCCCTGGCATGCAGCCCGAACAGGCCCCGGCCCTGGCCCGCTGGTTGGCCGGACGGCTCGGCGCCCATGACGCCGTCACCGACGTCACCCCCCTGTCCACCGGCTTCTCGGCCGAGACGGTGTCGTTCCGCTTCGGCGACCGGCGCCTCATCCTGCGGCTGGAGTCCCCCGATCCGGCCGTGTACCCGCAGCAGGCCCCCGGCCACGATGTGGAGGTCGACATCCAGTACCGGGTCATGGCCGCCCTGGCGGCGGGCACGTCGATCCCGCTGGCCGGCCTGATCGGCTTCGAGGCGTCGCCGGCGGTGCTGGGGACTCCCTTCTTCGTGATGGAGTACGTCGACGGGGACGTCCCGCTCGTCGCACCCACCTACGCCTCGGCCGGGTTCTTCGCCGATGCCCCGCCGGCGCAGCGGGCCCAGATGATCGAAGACGGCCTGCGCCGGCTGGCCGAGATCCACACCATCGACTGGGAGAAGCAGGATCTCGGCTGGTTGCTGCCGCCGGGGGAGGAGCCGAGCGCCCTCCGCCAGCTGCGCATATGGCGGTCCTACACGGAGCGGGAGCTGGCGGGGCGGCGCTTCGACCTGCTGGAGCGCGCTTTCGGATGGCTGGAGGAGCACGCCCCGCCGCACCACCCCGCCGATGTGACGCTGAATTGGGGCGATCCCCGCATCGGCAACATGATCTGGCGCGACCACCGCTGCGTGTGCGTCACCGACTTCGAGGCGGCCAGCATCGCGCCGTACCTGGTGGACCTCGGGTGGTGGCTCATGTTCGACCGCTGGTCTCACGAGCACTCCGGCGCGCCCCGGCTCGACGGCGAGCCGACCCGCGAGGAGCAGGCCGCTCTGTACTTCGCCTGCTCGGGACGACCCCCGACGGACACGCACTGGTACGAGGTGTTCGCCGCCGCCCGGTACTGCGCCATCGTGGTCCGGGTCATCAACCGCACCGTGGACCGCGGGCTGATGCCGGCCGACAACGACTACTGGCGCGACAACCAGGCCACCGCCTGCCTCCAGGACCTGTTGCCATGAGCCATCCCGACGACGAGTTCCATCCGGCCGACACCGACGACCCGTACTGGACCGAGACGTGCTGGTTCACCTTTGCCGTGCCGGAGCGGCGCCTGTCCGGACAGCTGTACCCGTTCTTCCGCACCAACCAGGGGGTGTGCGCGGCGGCCGCCTACGTGTGGGACGAGAGCGGGGACCAACCGTGGAACGTGCGCTACGCCAAGAACTTCTGGCACCTGCGCATCCCCGAGCAACCTCTGTCGGACATCTCCCTGCCCAACGGGATCCGGTACCGCTGCGTGGAGCCCCGGCACCGCTATGACCTGGCCTACGACGACCCCGACGGCGACGACCTGCACATCCGCCTCAATTACACGTCTGTGGCCCGGCCGAACTATATCTGGGCTCCTCCCATCTGGACCAGCCGGGCCGCTACCAGGGGACCATCGTTCTGGACGGGCAGGAGATCGACGTCGACGCCTACGGCTTCCGTGACCGTTCCTGGGGAGTCCGGTCACAGTTCGGCGAGGGCTACGGCGCCGGCGGCTACACGTACGCCACGGCCGGCGGCACGCACGGCTTCCACACCATCACGATGGACTTCGGCGCCGGTTACCAGTCCATTCACGGCTACTACATGCGCGACGGCGAGTGGGCCAAGCTGGCCCAGGCCACCCGCACCGTCACCGAACGCGACGGGCGGGGCTTCCCGGCCCGGGTGGAGGTCACCGGAGCCGACGAGACGGGCCGCTCCTTCGAGGCCCGGGGCCGGTGCCTCAACCACATCGCCGTGCACCTCAACCCCAACCTGTTCACCGTCA
>DATGAX010000150.1:0-2217 GCA_035312965.1 Acidimicrobiales bacterium | reverse complement strand
GGACATGCGGGGCCGGGGCTTCCTGCTGGGGGCCACGGCCGGGCGCACCACCCTCAACGGCGAGGGCCTCCAGCACGAGGACGGACAGTCGCTCGTGCTCTCCTCCACCGTGCCCAACGTGGCCGCCTACGACCCCGCCTTCGCCTACGAGATGGCGGTCATAGTGCGCGACGGGATCAGGCGCATGTACGGCCCCGACCCCGAAGATCGCTTCTACTACCTCACCCTCTACAACGAGAACTACGTGATGCCCCCGCTCCCGGCCGACGGTGGCGTGGAAGAGGGGGTCGTCCGCGGCCTGTACCGCTTCGCGCCGGCTCCGGACGGACCCCGCCGGCGGGCCACCATCCTGTTCTCGGGCACCGCCTACGCAGCGGCCGTGGAGGCCCAGCAGCTGCTGGCCCAGGACTGGGACGTGGCCGCCGAGCTGTGGTCGGCGACGTCCTACAAGGCTCTGCGGGAGGACGCCCTGTCGGTCGAGCGGTGGAACCGCCTCCACCCCACCCAGCCCGCCCGCACGCCCTACGTGACCGAAGCCCTCTCGTCGGCCGAAGGCCCCGTCCTGGCCGTGACCGACTTCATGAAGGCGGTCCCCGACCAGGTCGCCCGTTGGGTCCCGGCCCACTTCACCCCGCTGGGAACCGACGGCTTCGGCCGTTCCGACACCAGGGCCGCCCTCCGGCGGCACTTCGAGACCGACGCGGCCCACGTCGTGGTCGGGGTTCTCCAGGGACTGGCGGCCACGGGGGAGGGCAAGGCCGAGCACGTCTCGGACGCCATCGCCCGCTACGAGATCGACGCCGAGGCCCCCGACCCCCGAACGGCCTGATCCCGGCGGCGCGACAATCGCGCCCATGCCGACCCGCGCCCCATCGCTAGTCCTGTCCGGCGACACGGCCGCCGACGAGCTCCTGTCCCGGGACCCGCTGGCGCTGCTCATAGGGATGGTGCTCGACCAGCAGATACCGCTGGAGCGCGCCTTCCGCAGCCCGCTGGACCTGAAGGAGCGCATGGGGGGCCGCCTGGATGCGGCCGAGATCGCCGGCGCCGACCCCGACGAGCTGCGATCCGTCTTCGCCAAGCCGCCCGCCCTCCACCGCTTCCCCGGGTCCATGGCCTCCCGTGTCCAGGAGCTGTGCCGGGTGCTGGTCGAGGAGTACGGGGGCCGGTCCGAGGCTGTGTGGCGCACGGCCCCGACCGGGCGCGAGCTCCTGAAGCGGGTCAGGTCTCTGCCCGGCTTCGGGGACCAGAAGGCCAGGATCTTCGTGGCCCTGCTGGGCAAGCAGCTGGGGGTGCGCCCGCCCGGGTGGGAGGAGGCGGCCGGGGACTACGGCCGCACTGGGACGTTCATGTCGGTGGCCGACATCACCTCGGCGGAGTCACTGACCAAGGTGCGCAAGTACAAGCAGGAGCGCAAGGCTGCGGCCCGCTCCTCGTCATCAGCCGGCGGCTGATGGACGTGGTGGCCAACGGCGAGGCTGTCACCGTGCCCTCCGGAGCCACGGTGGCCGACCTCATCGCCCAGCTCGGGCTGGGGGCCAAGTGGGTCCTGGTCGAGCGCAACGGCGATCCCGTGGCCCGGGCCGAGCTGACCCGCACCCGCCTGAGGGAAGGCGACAGCCTCGAGCTGGTGCGAGCCGTGGCGGGTGGCTGAGCCCGGCCTGCTCGGGGGCCGCCGCCTCTACCTCTGCACCCCGGACCGGCCCGACCTGGAGCGCTTCCTCGCCGCCTGCATCGCCGGGGGCGTTGACCTGGTGCAGCTGCGGGAGAAGCACCTGGAGGCGCGCCCGCTGCTGGCCCGGGCCGCGGTGGCGGCGGCCCTGTGCCGGGACCACGGAGTCCCGTTCCTGCTCAACGACCGTCCCGATCTGGCCCTGGAGGCCGAGGCCGACGGCGTCCACGTGGGCCAGGACGACGCCCCCGCCGCCCTGGCCCGACGCATCCTCGGCCCCGGCGCCATCGTCGGGCTGTCGACGCACTCCCCCGCCCAGATGGAAGCCAGCCGGGACGAGGCCGTCGATTACGTGTCGGCCGGTCCGGTGGTGCCCACCCCCACCAAGCCGGGCCGGCCCGGCACCGGGATCGATTACTTGCGCTACGCCGCGACCCACGCCCGCAGGCCCGTGTTCATAACCGGAGGGGTGACGCCGGCGTCGGTGGTGGATCTGGTGCGGGCCGGGGGGCGCCGCTTCGTCGTGGTCCGCTGGCTGACCGAGG
>DATGAX010000149.1:0-7098 GCA_035312965.1 Acidimicrobiales bacterium | reverse complement strand
CCACCCTGGACCGCCCCGTCACCCTCAAGGTCCCGCCCGGGACGCGGTCGGGTCGGGTCTTCCGGGTGCGGGGCCGTGGCGTGCCGGGCAGCCACGGCGCCGGTGATCTCCTCGTGACGGTGGAGGTGGCCGTGCCGGAGCAGCTGACCCCCGAGCAGCAGGAGGCCGTGGCCTCGCTGTCGGGCCTGCTCGACGGCGAGAGCCTCCGCCGGGCGTCCCTGGGTGACGCATGATGGCCGCCGACCGGGACGGGCCGACCCGCGCCGTGTACGTCATCTCGGTGGCGGCCGAGCTGGCCGGCATGCACCCGCAGACGCTGCGGATCTACGAGCGGAAGGGCCTGTTGGATCCGGCCCGGACCAGCGGGGGGAGCCGCCGCTACAGCGAGCGGGACATAGCCCTGCTGCGACGCATCCAGGACCTCACCAATGCCGGCGTCAACCTCGAGGGGGTGCGCCGCATACTCGGCCTGGAAGCCGAGGTCGCCCGATTGCACCACGAGTTCGACGCCTTCCGCCACGAGGCCGAGGAGGAGCTGGAAGGGCTCCGCCGCCAGGCCGCCGCCGAGGTGGAGCGGACGCACCGCCAATACAGGCGCGACCTGGTGCCTGTGCGCAACCTGCCGGACGTGTGGTGGAACGCGGCGAAGCCCCAGAGGAGGAATCATGGCGCTTGACCCGAACCGTTGGACCCAGAAGACCCAGGAGCTCTTGAGGGCGGCCGCCGACCTGGCCGGCGCCCGCAATCACCCCGAGGTCACCCCGGACCATCTCCTGGCCGCCATGCTCGGCCAGGACGGGACCATCACCCTGCCCATCCTCGAGCGGCTCGGCCTCCCGGCCCTCAACGTCCGCAACCGGGCCGACGAGGCGCTGGCCAAGCTGCCCCGTTCCTACGGCGGCGGTGAGCCGGGGCTGAGCCGGGCCGCCAACGACCTCTTCCAGAAGGCCGAGGAGGCCCGGGGCGTCCTCGGTGACGAGTACCTCTCGGTGGAGCACCTGCTCCTCGCCATGACCGACCGGCTGGGCAAGCCCCGGCAAGAGGTGCTGTCCGCCCTGCAGCAGGTGCGGGGCAGCCACCGGGTGACCAGCCAGAATCCCGAGGACCAGTACCAGGCGCTGGCCAAGTACGGGCGCGACCTGACCGCCGACGCCCGCAGCGGCCGGCTGGACCCCGTCATCGGGCGCGACGAGGAGATCCGCCGGGTGATCCAGGTCCTGTCCCGCCGGACCAAGAACAACCCGGTCCTGATCGGCGAGCCCGGCGTGGGCAAGACGGCCATCGTCGAGGGCCTGGCCAACCGGATCGTGGCCGACGACGTCCCCGAGAGCCTGAAGGGCAAGCAGCTGATCGCCCTGGACCTCGGCTCGATGGTCGCCGGCTCCAAGTACCGGGGCGAGTTCGAGGAGCGCCTCAAGGCGGTGCTCAAGGAGATCGCCGACTCGGAGGGCCAGATCATCACCTTCATCGACGAGCTGCACACCATCGTCGGGGCCGGCGCGGCGGAAGGCGCCATGGACGCCGGCAACATGATCAAGCCGATGCTGGCCCGGGGCGAGCTGCGCCTCATCGGGGCCACCACCCTGGACGAGTACCGGAAGCACGTGGAGAAGGACGCCGCCCTCGAGCGGCGCTTCCAGCCGGTGATGGTCGGGGAGCCGTCGGTGGAGGACACCATCGCCATCCTGCGGGGGCTCAAGGAGCGCTACCAGAAGCACCACGGGGTGACCATCCAGGATGCCGCGCTGGTCGCCGCCTCCGTCCTGTCCAACCGGTACATCACGTCGCGCTACCTGCCCGACAAGGCCATCGACCTCGTCGACGAGGCGGCCAGCCGGCTGCGCATAGAGATGGAGTCCAAGCCGACCGAGATCGACGTGGTCGACCGGCGCATGGCCCAGCTCGAGATCGAGCGCCTGGCGCTGGAGAAGGAGACCGACGAGGCGTCCAAGGAGCGCCTGGCCAAGCTGGACGAGGAGCTGGCCAATCTCAAGGAGCAGTCCAACGCCCTCAACGCCCAGTGGCAGGTGGAAAAGGAAGCGGCCGACGCCATCACCGAGCTGCAGGACCAGCTGACCGAGGCCCGCGAGGAGGCGGCTCGTCACCAGCGCGACGGCGACCTGGCCAAGGCCTCGGAGATCCAGTACGGCCGGATCCCGGCGCTGGAGAAGGAGATGGAGGACGCGCTGGCCAAGCAGGCCTCGTACGAGGGCCGCAGCAAGATGCTCAAGCAGGCGGTGGACGAGGAGGACATCGCCGAGGTGGTCTCCAAGTGGACCGGGGTGCCGGTGACCCGCCCGCTGGAGGGCGAGGTGTCCAAGCTGGTCCGGATGGAGGATCTGATCCACCAGCGGGTCGTGGGCCAGGACGAGGCGGTGGCCGCCGTGGCCAACGCCATCCGCCGGTCCCGCAGCGGGCTGTCGGACCCCAACCGGCCCATCGGGAGCTTCCTGTTCCTCGGGCCCACCGGCGTGGGCAAGACGGAGCTGGCCCGGGCGCTGGCCGAGTTCATGTTCGACGACGAGCGGGCCATGGTGCGCATCGACATGTCGGAGTACATGGAGAAGCATTCGGTGGCCCGCCTGGTCGGCGCCCCGCCCGGCTACGTCGGCTACGACGAGGGAGGCCAACTGACCGAGGCGGTGCGGCGCCGGCCCTACAGCGTGATGCTCCTGGACGAGATCGAGAAGGCCCACCCCGACGTCTTCAACATCCTCCTGCAGGTGCTCGACGACGGCCGCCTGACCGATGGCCAGGGCCGCACCGTCGACTTCACCAACACGGTGGTGATCATGACGTCCAACTACCAGGGCGACCTGAGCTCGGCGTTCAAGCCCGAGTTCATCAACCGCATCGACGAGATCGTCCGGTTCCGCGCCCTCACCGAGCAGGATCTCGAGCAGGTGGTCGAGATCCAGCTGCGCCATCTGGCCGGCCGGCTGGGCGAGCGGCGGCTCGAGCTGGATGTGACCGACGAGGCCAAGGCCTGGCTGGCCCGCAAGGGCTACGACCCGGTCTTCGGGGCCCGCCCGCTCAAGCGCCTGATCCAGCGGGAGATCAGCGACCCGCTCGCCCTGGCGCTGCTGGAAGGCCGCTACAGCGAGGGCGACACGGTCACCGTGGACGCCCCGATGGGGGCGTCCGGCCCGGTGATCATGTCGGGTTCGGGTGAGGCGGAGGAGCCGTCGCTCGAATCCGACGCCCTGGTCCTGCGCTAGGCCCATCCGTCCCGACGGGCCGACCGCCTCCCCCGGCCCGGCCGGTCGCGCTGAGTAAGCTGAGCGGGTGAGTGCCACCGTCGTCGTCGGCACCCAGTGGGGTGACGAGGGCAAAGGCAAGCTGACCGATCTCCTGGCCAAGGAGATGGAGATGGTCGTCCGCTACCAGGGCGGCCACAACGCCGGTCACACCATCGTCGTCGACGGCCGGCGCTTCGCCCTCCAGCTGTTGCCCAGCGGCATCCTCTACGACCACGTGGTGCCGGTGATCGGCAACGGGGTCGTGGTCGACCCCGGCGTCCTCCTCTCCGAGATCGACACGCTGACCGCGTCGGGGGTGGACTGCTCCCGGCTGGTGGTCTCGGGCAACGCCCACCTGATCATGCCGTACCACCAGGAGCTCGACGCCCTGACCGAGCGCCATCTCGGGCGCAACAAACTCGGTACCACCAAGCGGGGCATCGGTCCGACCTACGCCGACAAGGCGGCCCGGGTCGGTATCCGGGTCCAGGACCTGCTCGACGCCAAGATCTTCCGCCAGAAGCTGGACGTGGTGCTCAAGGAGAAGAACCTCATCCTGGCCAAGGTCTACAACCGGCTCCCTCTGTCGGCCGACGACATGGCCGCCCGGTATCTCGAGGAGTTTGCCCCCCGGATGGCCCCGCTCATCGGTGACTCGGTCGGCATCGTCCACACCGCCCTCGACGAGGGCCGGCGCATCCTGCTCGAGGGCGCCCAGGCCACGTTCCTCGACCTCGATCACGGCACCTATCCGTTCGTCACCTCGTCCAACCCGGTGGCCGGGGGGGCCTGTGTGGGTGCGGGGATCGGCCCCCGTGACATCAGCTCGGTGATAGGCATCGCCAAGGCGTACGTGACCCGGGTCGGGTCCGGCCCGTTCCCGACCGAGCTCCTCGACGAGGTCGGCGACCTGCTGGTCGAGCGGGGCGGGGAGTTCGGGACCAACACCGGCCGCCGCCGCCGGACCGGCTGGTTCGACGCGGTGATGATCCGCCACGCCGCCCGCCTCAACTCCCTCTCCGAGATCGCCCTGACCAAGCTCGACGTGCTCGACACCCTGCCGGTGCTCAAGGTGTGCATCGGCTACCGGGTGGGGGGCGCCGTGCACCGGCACATGCCGTACCACCAGAGCGACCTGCACGACGCCGTGCCGGTATACGAGGAGCTGCCGGGCTGGCAGGAGGACACCTCGGGGGCCACCGAGCTGCACCACCTTCCCGCCGCGGCCAAGGAGTACGTGCAGTTCCTGTCGGATCAGACCGGGGTGCGCATCACCCGCGTCGGGGTGGGCCCCGGCCGCGACCAGTTCGTCCACTTCGCCGCCTCGTGAAGGTCTGCGTCGTCGGGTCCGGCGGCCGCGAGCACGCCCTGGCCGTGGCCCTGGCCGGCACGGCCGGCGCCCCGAGCGGCGCCGAAGTCGTCGTGTGTCCCGGCAACCCCGGCATGGCCGCGCTGGGCGTCCGCTGCCTCCCCGGCGTCGATCCCGCATCCGTCGACGCCGACCTGTTCGTGATCGGTCCCGAAGCGCCCCTGGTCGCCGGACTGGCCGACGAGCTGCGAGCCCGCCGCCGCCTGGTCTTCGGGCCCGGGGCGGACGGGGCCCGCCTCGAGGGCTCCAAGGCGTGGATGAAGGACCTGTTGGCCGAGGCCGGGGTGCCCACGGCCCGGTACGGCTCCTTCTCCCAGGAGGGTCCGGCCATCGAGTTCCTGCGGTCGCTGCCGGGCCCGTGGGTGGTCAAGACGGACGGCCTGGCCGCCGGCAAGGGGGTGCTGGTGACGACCGACCGGGCCGCCGCCGAAGCCGACGTGCAGGCCAAGCTGGCCGGGGACGCCTTCGGCGAGGCCGGCCGCACCGTCGTCATCGAGGAGTACCTGGAGGGCACGGAGCTCTCGCTGATGGCGATCTGCGACGGGCGGGTCGCCGTCCCCCTGGCCCCGGCCCAGGACTTCAAGCGGGCCGGCAACGGCGACGCCGGCCCGAACACCGGAGGGATGGGCGCCTTCTCGCCGGTGCCGGGGGCGGCGGCCGTGGTACCGATGCTCATGGAGACGGCGGTCCAGCCCACGCTCGACGCGCTGGCCCGGCGGGGCATCGACTACCGGGGCGTGCTGTACGCGGGGGTCATGTTCACGGGGGACGGGCCGCGCGTACTGGAATTCAACGTGCGCTTCGGCGACCCAGAGACACAGGTGGTCCTGCCCCGGTGGGAGGGCGACATCGCCGCCGCCCTGGCGGCAGCCGCCGCCGGTCGCCTGAGCGACGGGCCGGCTCCCGCCTTCTCGGCCGAGGCCGCGGTGTGCGTGATCGCCGCCGCCCCCGGCTACCCCGCGGCGCCCGAGCTGGGCGCCCCCATCTCGGGATTGGTCGCGGCGGCGGCCCAGCCCGGCGTGCAGCTCTACTGCGCCGGCATCGGCCGCGGCGGGGACGGGGACGGCTTGGTGACGGCGGGCGGCCGGGTGGTCGGGGTGGGCGCGACGGGCCCCGACCTCGAGACGGCCCGCCGGCGGGTGTACCAGGCCATCCCGGCGCTCGAGTGGCGGGGGCTGCATTACAGGACCGATATCGCGGCCGCGGCGGCGGCCCTGATCTGAGCAAAGGTGGATACATGAAGAAAGTCGCAGTGCTCATGGGGTCGGCCAACGACCAGCCGAAGATGGCCCCGGCCGTGGAGACCCTCCAGTCGTTCGGCGTCGACGTCACCGAACATGTGATGTCGGCCCACCGGACCCCGGCCCGGGTGGCGGCCTTCGCCGCATCGGCGCGGGACGACGGCTACGGAGTGATCATCTGCGGGGCCGGCATGGCGGCCCACCTGGCCGGGGCGGTGTCGGCCCAGACCACTCTGCCGGTGATCGGGGTACCGCTTTCGGGCGGTGCCATCGGAGGTATCGACGCCCTGTACGCCACGGTGCAGATGCCGAGGGGGATCCCCGTCGCCACCGTCGCGGTCGACGGCGCGGCCAACGCCGCCCTGCTGGCGGTGGAGATCCTGGCCGTGACCGACGACGGGCTGGCCAAGCGCCTGGCCGACTACCGGGCGGAGTGGGCCAAGTGACCGCGGTGCCGTTGCCCCACCTGGCGTCGGGCAAGGTCCGCGACATCTACGAGCTGGACGACAAGCACCTGCTGTTCGTGACGTCGGACCGGATGTCGGCCTTCGATGTGGTGATGGCCGAGCCGATCCCGGACAAAGGGCGGGTCCTGACCGCACTCACCTCCTTCTGGCTGGAACAGCTGTCCGAGGTGGCCCCCAATCACCTGGTGACCCTGGAGGTCCCAGCCTCGGTGCCCGCCCCCTCCGATCTCGTCGGCCGCGTCATGGTGGTACGCAAGGCCGAGATGCTCCCGATCGAGTGCATCGTGCGCGGTTACCTCTCCGGATCGGCCTGGGCCGAGTACCGGAAGTCGCAGTCGATGCACGGCACGCCGCTGCCCGCCGGGCTGCGCCAGTCCGAACGGTTGCCCGAGGCGGTGTTCACCCCCTCGACCAAGGCGGCCGAAGGCCATGACGTCAACATCTCGTTCGAGGAGGCCTGTGACCTGGCCGGCGCCGACCTGGCCACCGAGGCCCGCCGGATCAGCCTGGCCGCCTACAGCCGGGCGGCTGCCTTGGCCGCCGAGCGGGGGATCATCATCGCCGACACGAAGTTCGAGCTGGGCCTCATCGACGGACGGCTGTGCCTGTGCGACGAGGTCCTCACGCCCGACTCGTCGCGGTTCTGGCCCGCCGACGGCTGGGAGCCGGGCGGCACCCCGCCGTCTTTCGACAAGCAGCCGCTGCGGGACTGGCTGGAAGGGACGGGCTGGGACAAGACGCCGCCCCCGCCGCCGTTGCCGCCCGACGTCGTCGAGGCGACG
>DATGAX010000148.1:0-3430 GCA_035312965.1 Acidimicrobiales bacterium | reverse complement strand
GCAGCATCACCTCGAAGCCGGCCGCCTGCAGCGACGGGCCGGTGGTGAACATGAGCTCCAGCGCTTCGTCGCCGTCGAGCACCACCTGGCCGCGCCGGGTGGTCGGGCGCCGCAGGGCGGGCAGCAGCCGTTCGGCCCGCTTGAGCTGGGCCTCGACCTGCTGCGACTTGGTCCCCGACGACACGACGAGGGCGTGCTCGACCGGCATCGGGTGCTTGTCGACACCGGTGGCCTCGACGGTCAGCAGCCACCCCCCGTCGCTCTGCGGCGGGTCGAGGCGGATGATCAACCCGACCCGGTGGCTGCTCGTCACCGGGGCGGCCCACCGTTTGAGGTCGTCGCCCACCCGGGAGGCCGGATCGGTGTCGGCGACGAAAGGCCGGCCGTCCAGCCCGGAGAGGAGGGCCTCGGCGACCTCGGCCCGGTTGGTGGCGTGCGGGGGGGCGGCCGGGGCGACCAGGCGACCGGCGCCGGCTCGCGAGACGGCGTCGACCACGGCGGCGAGGATCGAACGGGCCACCGAGTCGGCGGGTGCGGCGCTCTGAAGCGCGGAGACCGCTCCAGGCATGCGGACGACCAGATCGTGGAGGCGCTCGCGCCCGACGAGGGCCGGCACCCAACGGACCCGGTGGCGGCCCGAGCCGGGCCGGGCCGACGACGTCCCGCCTGTAGCCGAGCGCAGGACCGGGACCATGTGGCCCTGGGCGACCAGTTCGGTCCCCCACAACGCCACTTCGCCCAGCCAGCGCAGGCTGGGGCCGACCTCATCGCCCGATTGCCCGGCGCCGATGCCCACCAGCCAGCCGAGGGTCTGCGACAGCGGCGCCGATCGAGCATCCGCCGGGGCGCCCGAGGGCAGGGTCACCGGCGCGTGGCGCTCCCAACCGATGGACGCCGCTTCGGCCCGGCCGAGCAGGCCGTCGAGCTCGTCCGGTCCGGCCTCGAGGCCGGGCCCTCCGGCCCACACCACGATCCGACCTTCTCCCCACGAGGCCTGCAGGCGGGCCGGGCCGGGCGGTCCAGTATCTTCCGCCCCACGGCTCCGGGACGACGGCTCCCGCCCACTGCCATCGCGCTCGGCGGTGGGCGTCTCGCTCGGCCCGGTAGCCCGACCGTTGAGGGCGGGAGGGTCGATGGCCTCGCCGGCGACGCGCAGTAGCGCTTCGGCGAGGCGTTCCCGCTCGCCGTGCAGGTCGTCGAGCACCATCGTGCGCAGGTCGCTCTCGGGCTCGGACGCCGCGGAGCGGATGCTGTCGTCGGTCTCGTGGATGAGGCGGCGCAGCGCGGCCGCCCAGGCCAGGGGCCGGGCGGCCAGGACGGCGCGGTCGCCGTCGGTCGCCCAGCCGCCGGCGTCGGCGTAGGCCGCGGACTCTAACGTGATCTGGTCCAGCTTCGTCTCTCCACTCGTGCCCGGGTTGACCACCCGAAGCGTCAGGTGACGTGAGGCGCGAGAACCCTCAGCCAGCTCGTCGCCGGCTCCGGTGCTCCCCACTCGCCACCAATAGCCCTACAGTCGACTGCTGGGGCCGGTTGGTTGAACCTATTCCGGTTTCCTTCCATTCCGGACTTCAAACGCACCTGCGCTGGCCACTACCCCACGGGGCCCGAAGTCCCGGGCGTCCCGTATTCCTAATGGCCCCGCTGCGGTCCATAGTAGCGCGGGCCGCCGCGTACAGGTAGTTATACCCGGCGCCGGGCCGCCGACCGCCCGCTGACCAACCGGCTCAGGCCGGCTGGATGCTGATCTCGGGGTGGCTCGTCGCCACCATCCGGGCCATGCCGTCCTGCCAGCGCACCTCCGCCGGGCCGATCAGCTCCTCCATGAGAGAGGTGTCGACGGCCACGCTGGGCAGGGCCTGCTGGGTCTCCTCGAAGACGGGCTCCTTGCCGACCAGCCGGCCCAGGTAGGTACACCATTCCTGCACGCTCACCACGTCGGGACCGGCCCAGTTGACGGTCACCGCGGGCACCGCGGCGGCGGAGAGTAGAAGCGGGATCTGGCGGATGATGTCGTCGCTGTGGATGGGCGAGTAGTACGACGGCTCCCCGGCCAGGACCTGGATGGGCTGGCCGCCCAGGATGCACTCGAGATGGATGGACGGCCACGCCACGGCGTCGCCGTACGGCACGTTGAGGCGCGTGATGATGGTCGGCAGGCCGTACAGGCGGGCCGAGAGGCGGGCCACCGACTCGGCCGCGATCTTCGAGATGCTGTAGGTCGGCAGCATTACCCGGTGGTTGTCGCCCAGCGGGTCGGATTCGCGCATCTTGTGCGCCCCGTTTGGCGCGTACACGCCGGTCGAGGAGCAGTGCAGGAACGCCTTGGCCGACGCGAAGTGCTGCATGACGAGACCGAGGCTCTCGGCGTTGGAGCGCAGCGCGGCGGCGAAGTCGTTGGAGTGGGTGACGGCCAGGTTGACGACGTAGTCGACGTCCGCGGGGAGGAGGGATACGTCGGGCTCGGCCAGATCCAGGGTCACGGTATGGACACCGCGCTCCTCGAGGGCGGCCTTGGCCGCCCGGTTGTGGAAGCGGGCCACGCCCCAGACCTCGTTGTCCGTGGCCAGGCTGTGCACGACGGGGGTGGCCACCATGCCGGTGGCACCCAGGACGACGACCCGTTGACCGGTTAGCTTGTCCATCAGACGGTCTCCGCCGCCATCATGGCGCCCAGCCGGAGCAGGTTGGCGGTGGCCCCGCCCAGCGTAAGCTCGGCCTGCTTGGCGGCCAGGAAGTAGCGGTGCAAGGGATACGAGCGGTCGACGCCGATGCCGCCGTGGATGTGCTGGGCGGCGTGTACCACCCGCTGACCCCCGTCGGCGGCCCAGAACTTGGCGATGGCCACCTGCTCCTCGGCCGGCAGGCCGGCCGAGATGCGCCACGCCGCCTGGCGGGCCGTGATGCTGACCGCCTCGGTGTCGACGTAGGCGTCGGCGGCCCGCTGGCCCACGGCCTGGAAGGTGGCGATGGCCCGGTCGAACTGCTTGCGGGTCACGGCGTACTCGGCGGTCAGCTTGAGGGCGGCCTGGCAGGTGCCGGCCACGAAGGAGCAGAGGCCCGAAGTGGCCCGCTGGCGCATCCACGCCAGGATCTCCTCCCCCTGCTCGGGCTGGCCCAGCACGTCCTCCGGGCCGACCCGGACGCCGTCGAGCTCGATGTGGGCCTCTGGGATGTCACTCGTCGTCATCTGCGGGGTGACGGTCAAACCGGCGGCGCCGGCCCCGACGATGAACACCCCGACCCGCTCGCCCACGCGGGCGGGCACCAGGTAAGCCCCGGCCACCGTGCCGGCGGCCACGCAGATCTTGGTGCCGTCCAGCAGCCACGCCCCGCCGTCCTGGGGCCGGGCCGTGGTCAGCGGGCGCTCCGGCTCCGTACCAGGCTCGATCAGGGCGGCCGTCAACACCAGCTCCCCCGAGGCCAGCGGGCG
>DATGAX010000147.1:0-9697 GCA_035312965.1 Acidimicrobiales bacterium | reverse complement strand
GCCAGCGGGGTGAACGCGTCCGACCCCCACGACTCGGCCGTGAACACGATGTCGAAGCCGAGACGCTCGGCCTCGAGGATCTTCTCCAACGCGTCGGTCGGGGGCTGCGCGTTCCAATAACCCAGCTGCAGTCCGAGTTTCATGACGGGCCCTCCCTCTCGAGGCGGGCTCGCTTGCCCGCGAAACTAGAATGTGTTCTGATTTTAGGGTGAGCGAACCGAGAGTCACAGAGACGAAGCTCGAGTTCCCTTACAGCCGGACGCTAGGGCCTGTGGTCGGAGCGTTCCTCGCCGGGCTGCGGGAGGGGAAGCTGTACGGGATCCGAGGCAAGGACGGGCGGGTTCTGACACCCCCGCTCGAATACGACCCCGAGACCGGGGAGACCCTCGGTACCGAGATGGTGCCGGTAGGGCCGGAGGGGACGGTGGTGGCGTGGACGTGGGTATCCGAGCCGTCGCCCAAGCACCCGCTGGACCGACCTTTTTCCTTCGCCCTGGTCAAGCCGGACGGCGCCGACACCCCCATGGTGAGCGCGGTGGACACCGGCGCGATGGAAGCGATGTCGACCGGGATGAAGGTGCGGCCCCGCTTCAAGACCGAGCCGCACGGGCTCATCACCGACCTCGAAGCCTGGGAGCCCGTGGCATGACCGACGTCGCCAAGGAACACCTCGTGATGGAGCACCTCGTGACCCTCACCTACCACGAGCGGCTCACCGACAACCTCAACCGGTTCGCCGACAACCTGCTCGAGGGCCGCATCATCGGCGCCAAGTGCCCCAACTGCGGGCGGGTCTTCGTCCCCTCCAAGGGCTACTGCTCCCTGTGCGTGGTGCCCACGACCGAGGCCGACGAGGTCGAGCTCCCAGACACCGGCACCGTGACCGGCTTCACCATCGTCACCCCGGTCAACTACTACGGCCAGACCAAGACCGAGCCCTTCGTGTACGCCTCCGTGCTGCTCGACGGGGCCGACACCACCCTGGGCGGCATGGACATCACCGGCGTGACCCACGAGGAGCTGCGCACCGGCCTGCGGGTCAAGGCGAGCTGGAAGCCCCGCGAGGAGCGCTCCGTCGAGGGCATGTCCAACCGGGGTTGGGGCGGCTTCGGCGACGTGGTCCATTCCTTCGAAGCGACCGGCGAGCCCGACGCCGGCGAGGACGTATACAAGGAGCACCTCTTCTGATGCCCGCCACCGACATCGCCATAGTCGGATTCGCCCAGACCAAGTCGGAGCGGGCCGCCACCCCGAGCGAGGTGCAGCTCCTGGTACCCACGGTCACGGCCGCCATCGCCCGCGCCGGCATCGATCGGCGCGAGATCGGCTTCACCTGCGCCGGCAGCTGCGATTACCTGACCGGCGGCCCCTTCGCCTTCGTGTCCAACCTGGAAGCGGCCGGCGCCTGGCCGCCCATCTCCGAGTCGCATGTCGAGGCGGACGGGGCCTGGGCCATGTACGAGGCCTGGATGCGCCTGCAGGAAGGCGACATCGACATCGCGCTGGCCTTCGGCTCGGGGAAGTCCTCGCCGTCCAACCCGTCGGAGGTGTGGGCCCAGCAACTCGACCCCTACTACCTGGCCCCGCTCGGCCTCGACCCGGTGTCCCTGGCCGGGATCCAGGCCCGGGCACTGTTGGATTCGGGTAAGGCCACCGAGCGCGACTTCGCCTCCGTGGTGGCTAGGAGCCGGCGCCAGGCGGCCGGCAACCCCAACGCCCAGCTGGCCGACGCCTCGGCGTCCGAGGACGCGCTGCTGGCCGAGCCCTACTTCCGGGCCCCGCTGCGCAAGCACGACTGCCCGCCCATCTCCGACGGGACGGTGGCGGTCGTCATGGCCCGAGGCGACACGGCCCGGCGGCTGTGCGACCGGCCGGCGTGGATCCGCGGCATGGACCACCGGGTCGAGGCCCACCAGCCCGGCGTGCGGGACATCACCTCCTCCTCGTCGACCGCCCTCGCCGCCCGCAAAGCGGGCTACGACGGCGGCCCGCTCGACCTGGTGGAGCTGTGCTCCACCTTCAGCCCGCAGGAGCTGATCCTGCTCGAATCGCTGGGCCTGTCGTCCGCCGCGGCGTCCGGCTCGCTGTCGGTCAACCCGTCGGGCGGGCCCCTCGCCGGCAACCCGATCATGGCCGTCGGCCTGATCCGCATCATCGAGGCGGCGGCCCGCATCATCGACGGCTCCGCCAACCGGGCCCTGGCTCATGCCACCTCGGGCCCGCTGCTGCAGCAGAACCTGGTGTGCCTCTTGGAGGGGGAATAGCCATGTCGAACGAGAAGTGCGCCATCATCGGCGTGGGCCAGACCCACTTCAAGAAGCGGCGCGACGACGTCTCGATCGCCGGCCTCCTGCGAGAGGCCATCGACCGGGCCCTCGACGACGCCGAGCTGAGCATCCGGGACATCGACGCGGTGGTGATCGGCAAGGCGCCGGATGCCTTCGAGGGCATCGTGATGCCGGAGATATTCCTCGCCGACGCGGTCGGCGCCACCAACAAGCCGCTGCTGCGGGTCCACACCGCCGGCTCGGTGGGCGGGTCCACGTGCGTGGTCGGCGCCCACCACGTGATCACCGGCATCCACGGCACGGTCCTGGCCGTGGCGTGGGAGAAGCAGTCCGAAGGCAACGCCCAGTGGGGCCTGGCCGGCGGGCGCTCCGGGGGCATCGGCGCCGGCGGGGCCTTCGCCCCGTGGATGCGGGCCTACATCGAGCAGTCCGGCTCGCCCGACTACATCGGCTGGATGGTGGCGGTCAAGGACCGCCGCAACGCGGCGAAGAACCCCTACGCCCACCTCAAGATGCCCGACATCACGCTCGAGACGGTGCGGGACTCGCCCATGCTGTGGGACCCGATCCGCTTCCAGGAATCCTGCCCGTCCTCGGACGGGGCCTGCGCCGTCATCCTCACCAACGAGGCCGGCGCCCAGCGGTCCTCGAAGCCGGCGGCGTGGTTCCACGGCCTGTCGGTCAAGAGCGAGCTGTCCAACTTCCCGGGCCGCAACCCGGTCAAGCCGCAGGCCGGCGTGGAGTGCGCCCACGACGTCTACCGCCAGGCGGGCATCACCGACCCCCGGTCGCAGATCGACATGGCCGAGCTGTACGTGCCGTTCTCGTGGTACGAGCCGATGTGGCTCGAGGGCCACGACATCGCCGGCCCCGGTGAGGGCTGGAAGATGGTCGACGACGGTACGACGGACCTCGGGGGCGACTTCCCGGTCAACCCGTCGGGTGGAGTGTTGTCCACCAACGCCATCGGGGCGTCGGGCATGGTCCGCTTCGCCGAGGCGGCCCTGCAGGTGCGGGGCCTGGCCGGCGAGCACCAGGTGGAGGGGGCCCGCACCGCCCTGGCCCAGGCCTACGGCGGGGCGGCCAACTACTTCGCCATGGGGGTCCTGCGCAGCTCGGCCCCCGAATAGGGGGCCGGGGCGGCCGCTTCACTCCTCGGCGGCCCGGCCCGGCGGCCCGGCGGCCCAGCGGCCCAGCGGCCCAGCGGCCCAGCGGCTTCGATTGTGTGCAATTTTCGACAACAGTTGTCGAAGATTGCACACAATCCGGCCGGAGCTGATCGTCGCCGCCTCCAGCGGCGAAGGAAGGCGAGGCGAGGCGGCGAAGCGGCGCCGCCTAGCGCGGGGCCACTCCGGCGCCCCGCTTGAGCGCCTCGTTGGCCCCCTCGGGGAGCTGCTCCAGCGGCTGGCCCAGCTCGTCCACGGTCGGGCCGTACTGGCGGGCCAGCGGGGCCAGGGCCGCCAGATCGAAGTCGTAGAGCTTGGCCGCGTTCTCGCCCAGGATGCGCGACATCTCGGCCGGGGCGATGCCCGGGAAGACCTGGCGCAGGTGCTCGCGGGTGAAGGGGTGGGTCCCCTCGTCGTGGGGGTAGTCCGACCCCCACATGAAGCGGTCCTCGCCCAGGATCCTGCGACCGGCGGCTACGTCGGCGGGGCCGGGCTGCGAGATGCCCATCCACACGTTCTGCTGGAAGTACTCGGAGGCCAAGTGGTTGAGCTTGTGGGCGTCGCTGTAGCGGATCTCGCCGGTCTGGCCGGTGGAGCGGATCTGCTCGATCTGGGCGTCCAGCTGCTTGAGGAGGGGCGGGACCCAGGCGCAGCCGGTCTCCGTGATCACCAGCTTGAGCCGGGGGAAGCGCTCGAACACGCCGCCCAGGATCATGTGGACGAGCGGGCGCTGCGAGTAGAAGCCGACCTCCGTGATGTACAGGAGCATGGCGAACGGGTAGTTGCCGTAGTCGGGGGCTCCGGTGCCGCCGTGGACGTTGACCGGGATGTCGAGGTCCTGGCACACGGCCCAGAACCGGTCGTACTCGGGGTCGTACAGGGGCCGCACCCACTTGGCGTCGGGCGGCACGTTGGGGATGAGGATGCCGCCGCGTAGGCCGTGCTCCTTGATCCAGTGCACGTCCTCGATGGCGTCGTCGATGTCGTTGAGGAACACCTGCCCGATCCCGGCCCGCCGCTCGGGGAACTCGTTGCAGAAGTCGACCAGCCACCGGTTGTGGGCGTGGACGCCGGCCCGCCGCTTCTCGTAGTCCTCCGGCTTGGGCGGCCCGGCGAAGAGGACGAACGACGGGAAGAAGGGCGGGACCGTGTTGGGGAAGATCACCTCGCCCACCACCCCGTCCTCCTGCTGCTGGCCGTTGCGCATGTCGTTGTCCCAGTTGCGGTACCGGCGCTGGTCGCCCAGGTCCTTGAACGGGTTCTTGTAGCGACCCCGCCACTCGTCGAACTCGGCGAGGAACTTGGGATCGAGGTACTCCCGGTAGGCGGAATGGCTGCCGCCGGCGTGGCTGTCGGCGGTGATGATCGTGTAGTGGCCGTCGGCCCGATCGAGGATCTCTACGCCGGTATGTGCGGTAACCGTGCTCATGGCCGGCCACTCTACTAGAATCAGCTTCTAGATGGAAGTCGAGATCGAAACGTCGTTGGGCTGCCTCCGGGGCCGGCGGGACCCCTCCGGGGTCGCCTCCTTCAGGGGAATCCCTTACGCCGCACCGCCGACCGGGCCAGGCCGGTTCCAGGCGCCCCGGCCGGCCCAGCCGTGGCCGGGTGTGCGCGATGCCACCGCGCCCGCTCCGTCGCCGGTGCAATCGGGCTCCAGTATGTTCAGCGGCGGGCTACCCGGGAACCGCGTAGGACGGGTCGACGAGGACTGCCTGACCCTCGACGTATGGACACCGGCGGCCGACGGGGAGCCCCGCCCGGTGATCGTGTGGATATGCGGTGGGGCGTTCCTCACCGGCGGCAGCGCAGTGGAGACCTACGACGGTGCCGCCCTGGCCGCCCTCGGGGTGGTCGTCGTATCCGTCAACTACCGCATGGGGGCCCTCGGGTTCCTCTGGGTGGAGGGAGGGGACTCCAACTGCGGGCTGCGGGACCAGATGGCCGCGCTGCGCTGGACGGCCGAGCACGCCGCCGCATTCGGTGGCGACCCGGCCAACATCACCGTGTTCGGCGAATCCGCCGGCGCCGGGTCCATCCTGCACTTCCTGCCGGCCGCCGCCCGCCAGCGCCTGGTACGGCGGGCCATCATCCAGAGCGCCGGCGTCGAGCACACGCAGACGGCCGAGCAGGCGGGGCGGGTGCGGGCCGCCGTCCTGGACGCCGCCGGCCTGCACGCCGAGCACGACCTGTTCGAGCTGCCGTGGCCGGCGCTGCTCGACGCCCAAGAAGCGGCCATGCCGGGGCTCCTGGCCGGAGTGGGTTCGCTCCCCTTCCACCCCGTGGTCGACGGGGATGTGGTGCTCAACGCACCCGGTGAGCAGTGGGACGTGCCGGGAGTGGACGTCCTCTTCAGCTGGACGGCCGAGGAGATGCGCCTGTACCCCGACCGCGCCGCCGACGACGAAGACCGTCTCAAGAGGCGGATCCGCCGGCTCATCGAGAGGCGCACCGGAGTCGACCCGGGCGACCAGGCGGCGTCCCGGCTGGTGGACTTCTACTCCGCGGCGGGCGGGGGCGCCGACATCTGGGCCGCCATCCAGACCGACGCCCTCATGCGCCTGCCCGCCCGGCGGGTAGCGGGCTTCCCGGGCGTCGACCCTTACGTAGCGCAGTTCGACTGGGGCGCCACGGGCGGGGACTGGCGCCGGGGGGCCTTCCACGCCATCGACCTTCCCTTCTCGTTCGGGACCCTGGAGAGGTGCGGCTGGCTGGAGTTCCTCGGGGCCGGAGGCGACGACGACCGCGGCGCCCGGCGGCTGGCGACGACCCACATGGCGGCGTGGGCCGATTTCGCCCGCACCGGCCGGCCCGGTTGGGGGAGATTCCCGGCCGAGGTGCTGCACTTCGACACAGAGACATGGACCGGCCCCGACCCGCTGGTCGACACGGCCGCAGCATGGGACGGCCTGTGGTCAGCTTCCGGGCCGCCCATGTAGGAACCGGAGCGTCACCAACTCGAAGGGGCGCAGGGCCAGGCGCACCCGCCGGCCGTCGTGGTCGAGCGGACCCAGAGGGCGCTCCAGGGCGTCGGCCCGCTCCACGGCGGCGAACGGCCGGTGCAAGGTGACGGTTGCCGGGCGGCGCGAGCCGTGGACCTCACAGATGCGCAGCACCGTGGCCGACCCCTCGTCGGCCGGCTTCAGAGCCTCGACGCTCACTCCGGGCCGGTCGACCTCCACGACGCGGCCGGGACCGTCGAGCACACCCGCCCGGACCGTGATCGGGAGGTTGAACGACTCGGCTTCCTCCACCACCCGGCCTTCGCGGAGGTCGCCCCGGTGCGGGAGGAGGGCGTAGGCGAAGCGGTGGCGACCGCGGTCGGCGTCGGGGTCGGGGTAGCCGGGACCGCGCAGGAGTGAGAGGCGCAGGGTGTGGCCGCGGATGTCGTAGCCGTACTTGCAGTCGTTGAGCAGGGCCACGCCGTAGCCGGGCTCGCCCAGGTCGGCCCACCGGTGCCCGCACACCTCGAAGCGGGCGGCATCCCAGCTCGTGTTGGCATGGGTGGGCCGCTCGACATACCCGTGCTGCATCTCGTAGCGCGCCACGGGAGCGCGAACGGCCACCGGGAAGGCCACCTTGAGGAAGCGGTGGCGTTCGTGCCAGTCGACCTCCGTGTGGAACTCGATCCGCCGCGAGCCGGCCGCCAACCGGAGCACCTGCTCGATCACCGAGCCGGCCGACCCGAAGGACCGTCGTATGCGCAGGGAGGCCCGCAACGGCCCCTCCTCCACGAGCTCCGGACCGGCGTCGGCTGGGCCGTCGAGATCGGCCACCTGGTCGAGGTACTCCCGGTCGACGTCCCACGCGTCGAACGCCTTCGGGCGGTCCTCGTGGATCTGGAAGAGGTTGCCCCGCTCCCCCGGGGCCAGCACCTCCCGCCCTTCCTCGTGGTCCCAGATCGACGTGAGCAGCCCGGCGGCGTCCAGCTCCACCCGCAGCAACCCGTTGTCCAGGTACCGATCACCGGCGGTCATCGGTGCCGGCAGGCGGCGGGGCACGACGGGGGCCCATCCGCAGCCCGGAACGGCCACGGCGGCCAGGTCGCCGGACGGCAGCTCGACGATCTCGTCACGGTCGTACGTCGAGGGGTTGAACGCGGCCAGCTGCCGGCCCCGCTCAGGCGCGAGGTGGCGCAGCGCCTCGTCGACCACGGCCCGGCACCCGGCCAGCACGGCGGCATGGTCGGCGGCGGCGTCCCGGTAGACCCAGGCGATGCTGGATCCGGGGATGATGTCGTGGAACTGGTTGACCAGGAGGAGCTTCCAGAGCGGATCCAGCCGCTGGTTCGTGGTCCCCCCGTCGAGCCCGGCCGCCACCGCCCACATCTCGGCCGCCCGCAGCGCTTCCTCACCACGGCGGTTGCCGAGCTTGACGTCGGCGTGGGTGGTGGTGGTGGCCCGGTGCGCCTCGAGGTACAGCTCGCCGACCCAAGTGGCCAGGCCGGCGTCGACCGCCTCCGCCTGCAGGCGGTCGAGGAAGGCGCGCAGCGAGGTGATCTCCACCCGGGGTAGGCCGTCCACGTCGGCCAGGCGCCGGGCCGCCTCGAGCTGGTGGGCGCTCGGGCCGCCGCCGCCGTCGCCGTACCCGTACGGGTAGAGCGAGTGGACGCTGCGGTCACCGTCGCGGAAGTTGCGCTGGTCGTTGAGGAGCTCGGCCACGGTGAACTCCCCGTTGTAGGTGGCGGCCGGCGGGAAGTGGGCCAGCACCCGGGACCCGTCGTGTCCCTCCCACCAGAAGGTGGAGTGCGGGAACCGGTTGGTGTCGTTCCAGCTCATCTTCTGGGTGACCAGCACGTCGACTCCGGCCGCGGCGGCGATCTGGGGCAGGGCGGCCGAATACCCGAAGACATCGGGGATCCACATCTCGTGGGTCTCCACTCCGAGCTCGTCCCGGAAGAACCGCTTACCGTGGACGAACTGGCGGACCAGCGACTCGCCCGAGGGCACGTTCGAGTCGGCTTCGACCCACATGCCACCGACCGGCTCCCAACGCCCGTCGGCCACCCGGGCTCGAATGCCGGCGTAGATGCCGGGATACAGATCCTTCATCCACTGGTACTGGACGGCCTGGCTGCAGACGAACCGGTGCTCCGGATAGCGGTCGAGCAGCCGCAGCTGGTTGGCGAACGACCGGGCGCACTTGCGCTTCGTCTCCCGGATCGGCCACAGCCACGCCGTGTCGATGTGGGCATGACCCACCCCGGCGATGGTGTGCCGACCGCCCAGGGCCGGTTCGCCGCCGGCCCGGGCCAGGACCGGTTGGAGGGCGCCGCGGGCCTTCGCGGCGGCACCCGGGCCGCCGGCGGCGACGACACCCATGGCGTCCCCGAGGGCGGCCAGCGCCTCGTCGCGGCGTTCCTCGATCCACTCGGCCATCTGCACGACGAGGTCCATGTCGACCCAGAGGGCCTCGACCTCCCGGTCGACGGTGGCCAGGTCGGCCTGCTCCAGGGCGTACAGCTCGGGGCCGGCGTAGTCCGGCTCCATCCGGGGCCAGTCCTGCATGTGCCAGCGGGGTATGGGGTTGGCCGCCGCTTCGACGTAGAAGTCGACAGGTTGGCCGGCCACGGCGGCGTCGGCGACCGCGTACTCACGATGCTCGTGGTGGAGCCCCTGGACGGCTACCAGGTCGGGGGTCCAGATGAGCCCTTCGGCGCTGAATCCGACCTGGCGGGCTCCCCCCAGATGGATGACGGCGGCGACCGGGCGCCCGGCCCAACCGGGCGGGACCTCGGCCCGGAAGCGGAACCAGGTGGTCGCCCACATGCCGCCCCAGCGGTCGCCGACGCGGAACGGGTCGAAGGGGCCGTCGATCGCCTCGGCCGGGGCCATCGGCTCGCCCGGCAGCGTACGGCCCGTGACCTCCAGCGGGATGCGGTCGGGGTAGATGGCCGGCGCCAGGACGTCCCGGGCGAAGGCCCGTGCTTCTTTCGTGAAGGGGAAGATGCCGTCGAGCACCGGCGGTCAGCGCAGCCCGGCGAAGAGGTCGTCCTCGGGCACGGCGGCTCCGGTCCGGTCGACGGCCCGCACGAAGGCCTCCTGGCCCATGATCTGGCCGAAGACGTCGCGGCCCATCTTCAGGAAGAAGATGTTGTCCGACTGGCTCTCGTGGCAGTGGAGTGATTCGAACTTCTGATCGGTGAACCCGCTCACGTCCACGTACGTGGTCACCTCGTCGTCGGGCGTACCCCAATCCACGTTCGGTCCGGCCTCGGCCTCCGGATCCTCGTCGTCGCGGGGG
>DATGAX010000146.1:0-3683 GCA_035312965.1 Acidimicrobiales bacterium | reverse complement strand
TGCCTCTGGATCACCTGCCGACGGTCGTCGGTCAGCTCCCCATCGAGGTAGTGGTACAGCGTGTGCAGAGCGTCCTGGCACCCGCCACCCCGGTAGAGGTCCTCGACGTTGAACTGGTTGTCCGGTTCGTCCATCGTCAGTTCGGCGCCCTTTACGTCGCGATGAGTGTCAAACCGGCGTCTCGCCGGCCGTCCCGACCAGACCTCTGGCCGTTCCGAAATCGTGCAACGCCTTTTGCAGCGCTCTTCTTCCGCGATGGAGCCGGCTCATCACGGTCCCGATGGGAATCTCCAGAATGTCGGCGATCTCCTTGTAGGAAAAGCCCTCGACATCAGCCAGGAGCACGGCCATCCGGAACTGCTCCGGCAACGACTCCACCGCCTCCTTGACCTCCGCCTCGGTGAAGTGCTCGAGCACCTCCTCTTCGGCGCTGCGGCCGGCGCTGACCGCCTCCAGACCGCCCAGCCGACGGTAGAGGTACAGCTCCTCCACGTCGTCGAGCTCGGTCTGCTCCGGGCGGCGCCTCCGGGCCCGGTACGAGTTGATGAACGTGTTGGTCAGGATGCGGTAGAGCCAGGCCTTGAGATTGGTGCCCTCCTGGAACGACCCGAAGGCCCGGTACGCCTTGAGGTACGTCTCCTGGACGAGGTCCTCGGCGTCGGACGGGTTGCGCGTCATCCGGAGGGCGGCGCTGTAGAGCGACCCCATGTACTCCATCGCCTGGTCGGCGAAGGCGGCCTGGTCAGCCACGGTCCGCCCTCCACCGTGTGGCGCCGGGCCCGCCCCGCCGGGCCTGCTCGCCGGGCCGCCGGGACGCCCGCCGGGCCTGCTCGCCGGGCCGCCGGGAGGCCCGCCGGCGACGCCCGCGAAGGCACGCACTCGGGTCCGGCAACATGCGGCCTACCCTACCCCCCACCTGTGACCGTACCGATCGGGGGAAATTGGTCATGAACGTCACCGTGCTCGGCGCCGGCTCCTGGGGGACGACGGTCGCCAGCCTGGCCACCGCCCTCAACCCCACCATCCTCTGGGCCCGCAACCCGGAGGTGGCCGCCGAGGTCAACCAGGCCTCCACCAACTCCACCTACCTTCCTTCCGTCAACCTCCCCAAGCGGCTGCGCGCCACTTCGGACCTGGCCGAGGCGGTCCGCGACGCCGACGTCCTCATCGTCGGGGTCCCGTCGAAGGGGTTCCGGGCCACGCTGGAGGAGGCCAAGCCCTGGGTGAGGCCCTGGATACCGGTCGTCAGCCTCACGAAGGGCATCGAGAGCGGATCCCTGCTGCGCATGACCCAGGTGATCGAGGAGCTCCTTCCAGGGCACCCCTCCGCCGCCCTGTCGGGACCCAACCTGGCCCGGGAGATCATGGCCGGCCAGGCCGCGGCCAGCGTCATAGCCACCGAGGACCAGGGGGTCGCGGCGGCCCTGCAGAAGGTGCTGCAGCACAAGTTGTTCCGGGTGTACCGCAACCATGACGTCATCGGTACCGAGATCGGCGGGGCGTTGAAGAACGTCGTGGCCATCGCCGCCGGCATCGGTGAGGGCCTGGGCGTGGGGGACAACACCCGGGCCGCGGTCATCACCCGGGGCCTGGCCGAGCTGACTCGCCTGGGGGTGGCCATGGGGGCGGAGCCCCAGACCCTGGCCGGGCTGGCCGGCCTGGGCGACCTGGTCGCCACCTGCATGAGCCCGTACAGCCGCAACCGCACCGTCGGCGAGATGTTGGGCCGGGGCAAGCACCTGGACGAGATCCTGGCCGAGATGCACATGGTGGCGGAAGGGGTCAACACCGCCCGGCTGGCCCTCGATCTGGCCACCCGGCACGGGGTCGACCTCCCCATCTGCCACGAGATCCACGAGGTGGTGACGGGCCGTCAGAGGCCGGTGGACGCCTACCGGGGCCTGCGCGTGCCGGGTCACGAGTCGGAACCCGGATAGGAGCGCTCGAGGGGTCCCCTCCGGCGGCGGGTCAGGGAGGCGGCGTGTACGTTCGGGCGGAGGCGAGGCGCATCGAGAGCGCAGCGGTCAACAGGCCCACTGCGAGAGACGCCCCGACGCCTTCCCCGGTCCGCATCCGCAGGTCGAGCAGAGGTTCGAGACCGAGGGCGGTAAGGATCGCCTGGTGGCCGGCCTCCCGGCTCCGCTGCCCTGCGATCAGGTGGGCGGCCACGCCTGGCTCCATCCGGACGGCGGCCAGCGCCGCCGCACCCGTCGCCATCCCGTCGAGCACCACGACCGCTCCGCGGCGGGCGGACCCGAGGATGAGGCCCACCAGGACGGCGAACTCGCCGCCTCCGACCCGGCCGAGGAGGGCGCGGGCGTCGTCCGTGGCGGCCCGCGCCAGGGCCGCCTCCACGGCGGCGTGCTTGGCCGCGACGATCGTGCTGTCGGACCCGGCCCCGAGCCCGACCATCTGGTCCAGCCGGCCGCCCAGGAGGCCGGCCGCCAGGGCCGCCGCGACCGTCGTGTTGCCCACTCCGATCTCGCCCACCGCCACCAGCCGTGTCCCGGCGTCGTGGAGCTCGCCGGCCAACCGGTCACCTCCGGCCACAAGCCGGTCGACGTCGCCCGGGGCCAGGCCGTCCGATGTGACCAGGTCCCCCCGCCCCGACGATGGCCGGATGTGACGGGCCCCGGCGACGGGCAGTCCCTCCACTCCGGCATCGACGGTCACCACTTCCATCCCGGATCGCGCCGCCGCGACGGCACCGACCGACGACCCGGCCACCGTCGCCTCCGCGACCGTTCTGGTGACCGAGGAATCGAACGCCGAAACGCCCCGGGCGACCACCGGATGATCGGCCGCCGCGATGACCATGACGGCGGACCCGGGAGGCAGGCCGTCGGGCAGCACCGCCAGCACCCGGTCCACGGCGCGGTCCAGCACGCCCAACGATCCGGGCGGCGTGAGTATCCGGTCCCCCGTGTCGTGAGCCCGGACCACCGCGTTCGGCTCGGGCGGGGCGACCCTCGATACCGGCGGCGGTGGGCCGGCTGCGGGCCACCGCTCGTGGATGACCACCTGGGTAGCGGGGAGCCGGGCCGACCAGCCGCGCCGTTCGAGTCCCGGGGAGGGCGGGCGCTCGTCGGGCCAGCCGACGCACAGCCATCCCAGGGTCTCGACTCCCTCCGGTGCCCCGACCAGGGCCGCCAGCTGTTCGGGTTGGAACAGCGTCACCCAGCCGACGCCGAGCCCCTCGGCCCGGGCGGCCAGCCACAGGTTCTGGATGGCGCAGGCGCACGACCACATGTCGGCGTCGCGGAAAGTCGCCCGGCCCAGGACGCCGGCGGCCGACACCCGCCGGTCGCAGCAGACGACGATGCCCAACGGCGCCTCGCGGATCCCCTCCAGGTCGAGGTCGAGCAGGTGGCGGCCGGCCTGCTCTTCCATGGCAGCTGCCTGCTCCAGACGGGCCCGGTCGGCCAGCACGGCGGCCCGGGCCCTCGTCGACGGGTCCCGGACCAGGACGAGGCGCCATGGCTGTGAATGACCGACGGAAGGCGCGGAGTGGGCGGCGGTGACGAGCCGTTCGACCAGCTCGGCGGCGACCGGGTCGGGCCGGAAGCGGCGGATGTCCCGCCGGGAGGCCATGATCCGGGCCAGCGCGTCACGATCGGCCGCAGGAAAGGACCAGGCGTCCGGCGCCGCCGCCCGCTCGGCGGCAGAGGTGCGGTCGCCGACCA
>DATGAX010000145.1:0-2526 GCA_035312965.1 Acidimicrobiales bacterium | reverse complement strand
AGAAGGCGCTGAACAGGTCGTGGGTGTAGCCGGGGACGGTGAGGGGACCGCTCCTGACCGCCCCGCCCGGCTCCGGACCGGCTTCCAGCACGACGACGGACCAGCCTCGGTCGGCCAGGTGGTTGGCCGCGACCAGGCCGTTGGGCCCGGCGCCGATGACCACCGCGTCAGGCACGGCCACCTCGCCCCGTTGCGGTGGCGGCCAGCGCCTCGCGGTCTGCGACCAGGCGGGCGAAGCGCCGGCCCATCTCGGCGTTGCGCACCGCGGTGACCACCTCGACCAACCACCTCACGTAGGGGAGGTTGACCGGCCCTGCGGTGGGGCACTCCGACAGGGTGAGAACCGAGCCGGTGCCGTCGGGGGCGAACTCGAAGACGACGATCAATCGGCCCACGAAGTGCAGGCGTGCCTCCAGCACCAGGCGCCGCCCGGGTTCGCACTCGGTGACGACCGAGGTGTCGCCGACCATCAGGGGCGGGAACCCGGCGCTGTGGTGCACCGCCGAGCCGGGCTCGGGCCAGCGGGGATCGAAGCGACGGATGCGGCGCACCCCCGCCACAAGAGCCCGGAACGACCGGGGATCCTCGAGGAGGGCAAAGGCGCGCTCCGGCCCGACGGGTAGCCGGATCGATACCGTGCGCACCGCTCAGGCCGTCCTCGTCGCGCCGGCCACGACCGCGTCCCACACCTTGTCCGGCAGCACGCGGTCGGCCAGGAGCAGCCAGCGGGCGCCCGGGCCGATCCGGCGATGAGCGGGCGGGTCACCCGTCGTCAGGACGTCACCGATGACCTCGGCCACTCGCCGAGGATGGCCCATCGGCTTCTGGGCCGGCCCCAGGAGGCGGAGGGCCCGGTCATACAGGTCGGGGGCGTACGCCAGGCGGCGGCGGGCGGCCAGCTCGTGCCCGGCCCGCTCCCAGATGCGGGTGGCGTAGCCGCCCGGTTCGATGTCCACCACGTCGATCCCGGTGGCCCGCAGTTCCACCCGGAGTGCGTCGTTGAGCTCGCGCAGCGCGGCCTTCGCCGCCGTGTACCAGCCGGTCAACGGCGTGGAAGTGTGCACCGCCGACGAGGTCACGTTGACGATGCGACCCTGGCCCCGGGCCATCATCGCGGGCAGGACCTGCTGGATGAGATCGACGGGAGCGAGGACCATCGTCTCGAACTGGCGGCGGGCGTCCTCGATCGGGATGTCGCGTACCTGGCCCGCGTTCATGTACCCGGCATTGTTGACGAGTGCCCACACGTCGGTACCGGCCAGTAGACCCGCCCGGGCCTGCGGATCGGAGAGGTCGGCGACCCGCGCTTCGACCCGGGAGGCGGGACAGGGCAAGTCGGTCCGCAGCCGTTCCAGACCTTCGCGGCTGGCCACCACGCCGATCACGTCGAAGCCGATCTCGGCGAGGTGGGCGCAGGTGTGCAGGCCGATGCCGGAGTCGGCGCCGGTCACCGCCACCGTGCGGCGCATCAGGGGCGCAGTACGAACTTGATGGCGCCTTCTGCCTTGTGCTGGAACACCTCGGAGCCGCGTGGCGCCTCGTCCCGCCGGCCGTGCCAGGTCAGCGCTTTCACGTCCCTGTCCTGCCCGACCCGGCGTCGGGGAAACCGGTCGGCATGAGGTGGACAGCCATCCGGTCGGGAACAGCTGGACTCCGAGACGGCGGAGACCTGGGCGAGCAGCTACTTGCGGCCAAGCGCCAGCAGCTGATCGAGCTCGGCATGCTGGTCGACCTCACAAGGAGGAGCTGTACCAGCTCGCTCAGGGCGCCGAGATCGGAGGCCGGTCGGACATGACGAAGGAAGAGCTGATCGAGGCCCTCCAGGACTGACGGCAGCGGGGGCGGCGTCAGCCGTAATGGCGGGCGGCGGGCCACGCCGCCGCCCAGGACCGGTTCTGACCCCGGCAGATCCAGATCGGGTCGCCCCGCTCCTCCGTCCACACTCCACCTGGCGTGAGAACCGTCCCGCCCGCCCGGACCTGGGAGAAGATGGTGCTCAGGTACGCCTTCGGGAGATCGACCGCAATCGTGGTGGCGCCGTCCGCGACGGCGCCCGGTCCCCACCACCAATAGCTGTTGTGGCCGCTGATGGCGGACGGGAGGCCGTACCGCCCGCCCCACAGGTCGACCGCACCCGCCGCGCCGTAGTCGCCTGCGTACACGACCAGGTGCCGGCGCTCGTCCGGCGGGAGGGTCCTCGCCACCGCGGCCAGCTGTCGTACGAGGTCGGGCCATCCCACGGTGGCGCTCAGGTCCTTGTTGACATTGCCCTCCCACGAAGCCGTCGGCAGGGCCCGCGCCGGGAGGACGGGCAGGGCCAGAGGCAACGGCGCGGCGGCGCCCGCCGCGACCAGGAGCGCCCAACCGCGCCCGCCTCCGGCTGACTGCCGGGCCTCTAGGCGCCGCTCCGCCCACACGCCGCCGGCGGCGAACAGAACGAAGTAGATGCCGGCGAGGTAGTAGGGCTTGGCGCCCGACAGGGTGAAGAGGACGGCCAATATCAGGTAAGCCAGGCCGAGGGGCCGG
>DATGAX010000144.1:0-2284 GCA_035312965.1 Acidimicrobiales bacterium | reverse complement strand
GAAGGGGGGCGGGACCAAGGCGGGCGGGACGAAGGCGGGTGGGACCAAGGGGGGCGGGACCAAGGCGGCCGGGACGAAGGCAGCCGGGACCAAGGCCGCGGAGACGAAGGCGGCCGGGACCGCGCCCAGGAGCGCCCCCGGCGGGCGGAAGGTCGAACTCGGCGCCCCGGCCGCGGCGCCCCGCCCGAGGACGCCGCCCAACGAGTTCCCGAGCGCCGGGCCCACCGCTCCGATCACGCCCCGTCCTGTCCCGCGGCGCGCTCCGGCGCCCCGGCCGGGCACCTCCGCCGGGCCGCCGGTCGGCTCCAGGTCCTACCGCTCCTTCGCCGAGGCCCGAACGGCCCGCCGGCTGCGCCGGGCGGTGGTCATCCTCCTGGTCCTCGGCGCCATCGGATTTCTCATTGACGGCGCCAGCCGCCCGGTCGGCCCCCGCCTGGTCCCCGTATCGGATCCGGCGGCGGCGAAGGGCTCGGTCGGGTACGGGACGGCCACTTTGTCCGTGAAGTCAACCTCCAGGCGGGCGTCGGTGTGCGTCCTCGAAGCGGTCACGCCCGCCCAGCACGAGCAGGGCCTCATGGGCCGCCGTTCGATCGCCCCGTACGCCGGAATGGCCTTCGTGTTCGCCACGCCCAGCCGCGACCCGTTCTGGATGAAGGGAACCCTGATCCCGCTCTCGGTGGCCTGGTTCGACGCATCCGGACGATTCGAGGCGTCGACCCTGATGCCGCCGTGCCCGCCCGTCGTGAAGAGCTGCCCCCTCTACGGCGCAGGCCGCTCGTACGCGCTGGCCGTCGAGGTGCCCGCCGGCCGGCTGGGCGCCCTGGGCATCGGGCCCGGCTCGACGGTGCAGCTCGGGAACGTGTGCTGACTAGGAGTTGACCAGCGCCGGCACCGCGCCGGCGGCCAGGTGGTAGCTCTCCGAGTCGTCCGGGAAGCGCCCGGTCCGCACGTCGTCGGCCCAACGGCCCAGGGCGGCAGAGGCGTCGGCCTGCAGCGTGGCGTAGCGGCGCACGAACTTGGGCGGGCGCTGCTCGTCGAAGCCGAGGACGTCGTGGAACACCAGCACCTGCCCGTCGCAGTGGCGGCCGGCCCCGATGCCGATGGTCGGGATCTCCACCGACTCGGTGATGAGCTGGGCGACCACATCGGGAATGCCCTCGAGGACCAGGGCGAAGCAGCCCGCATCGGCCAGGGCCTGGGCGTCCTCGACCAGCACCTTGGCCGCCTCGAGGTCCTTGCCCTGCACCTTGAACCCGCCCATGGCATGGAAGGACTGCGGCGTCAGCCCCAGGTGGCCCATCACCGGGATCTCGGCATCCACGACGGCCTCGATCACGGGCCGGCGCTTGCGGCCGCCTTCGAGCTTGACCGCCTGGCCTCCGGCCCGGATCAGCGTGGCCGCGTTGCGGACGGCGTCGGCCGCACCGGTGTGGTAGCTCATCCACGGCAGGTCGGCCACGATCATGGGGCGGGGGTTGGTCCGGGCCACGGCGGCGGTGTGGTGGGCCATGTCGTCGACGGTGACGTGGAGGGTGTCCTCGTAACCGAGCACCACCATGGCCACCGAATCGCCCACCAGTATCAGGTCCACACCGGCCGAGTCGGCGATGCGGGCCGAGGGGGCGTCGTAGGCCGTCACCATCACCAACGGCGGCCCCTGCCCCTTGCGGGCTCGGACCGCGGGCGCCGTCATCCTGGTCGCCCCCGGGCGGTGAGGGTTCGGGTGGGACGGCAGCGCGGTCAGGTGCCCACCTGCCGCCGCGGCGGGGGGCGGGCCTTCGGGGCCGGGGCCCGGGTCACTCGGCGCGGGACCGTAGATCGCCATCGAGAGCGTCCTCCTTGTGTCCGTCCAGCGCCCGGAGGCTGCCGGCGGGGTCGTCATCACCATTCTGATCCCATCGGGGGCCGGCGCGCCAGCCCCCGCCGGGATTTCCCCGTTACGCCGCCCGCTACGGAACCGGGTTGCGCACCGTGGTCGGGGGGGACGGCTTGGTGGTCGTGGTGGACCCGGTGGAGGGCGGTGAGCCACCGGCGGTGGTGGGCGGGGCGCGGCCCACGGTGGTGGAGGTTGCCGGTCGGGTCGTGGAGGTGGTGCGGCCCTTCGTCCCGGCCTTGGTCGTCGTGGTGGAGGAGGGCACGGTCGTGGTCGACGACGTAGTGGTGGTACCGAGCCCCTCTGGGTAGAGCACGCTGCCGACCGGGGGCGGGGTCAGTGTGGTGCCGCCCAGGTAGTACACCGGCGGGAACCGGCCGGCCCACTGCGGCTCCGACCCCAATGCGGCAG
>DATGAX010000143.1:0-5829 GCA_035312965.1 Acidimicrobiales bacterium | reverse complement strand
CTCCCCTGTGGCCAGCGAGGGCGTCAGCTCCTAGCCGGCCGGCTCACGGCTCGGTGACGGCGCCGCGTTCGGCGCCGGTGGCCAGGCGGGCGTACTTGGCCAGCACCCCTCTCGTGTAACGGGGTGGGGGCGGCGTCCAGCCGGCCCGGCGCCGCTCCAACTCGGCCCGGTCGACGGCCAGGTCGATGGAGCGGCTCTCGACGTCGACGACGACGGTGTCGCCGTCGGCGACGAAGGCGATGGGCCCGCCGTCGACCGCTTCGGGCGCCACGTGGCCGATGCAGAAGCCGTGGGTGCCACCGCTGAAACGGCCGTCGGTGACCAGGGCGCAGTCACCGCCCCGCCCGGCCCCCTTCATGGCCCCGGTCACGGCGAGCATCTCGCGCATCCCCGGGCCGCCCTTGGGCCCCTCGTAGCGGATCACCAGAACGGTGCCCGGCTCGATCGACCCCGAGAGGATGGCCTGCATGGCGGCGTCCTCGCCGTCGAACACCCGGGCCGCCCCTTCGAAGCGGTCGTAGTCGATGCCGGCGACCTTGACGACCGCCCCCTTGGGGGCGAGCGTTCCCCGCAGGACGGCGATGCCTCCCTCCGAGTGGATGGGATCGTCCAACCCGTGGACGACGGTGCCGTCCGGCTTGGGCGGATCGATGCGCTCCAGGTTCTCGGCCATCGTCGAGCCGGTGACGGTCAGGCAGTCGCCGTGCAGCAGGCCGGCATCGAGCAGGGCCTTCATCACCACCGGCACCCCGCCCACCCGGTCGATGTCGACCATGTGGAAGCGGCCGTGCGGCTTCGTGTCGGCGATGTGCGGCACCCGCCGGCCGACCCGGTTGAAGTCGTCGAGCGACAGCTCGACCCGCGCCTCGTAGGCGATGGCCATCAGGTGCAGAACGGCGTTGGTCGAACCGCCGAGGGCCATGGTGACGGCGATGGCGTTCTCGAACGCCTCCTTGGTGAGGATCCGCCGCGGCGTGATCCCCAGCTCCAGGAGCCGGATCACGGCCCGGCCCGACTCCATGGCCAGCTCGTCGCGGCGGGGGTCGATCGCCGCCGGCGAGGCAGATCCCGGCAGCGCCATACCGAGGGCCTCGGAGATCGACGCCATGGTGTTGGCCGTGAACATGCCGGCGCAGCTGCCGACGGTCGGGCAGGCGTTGCGCTCGATCAGCGCCAGCTCGTCGTCGGTGAGGGCGCCGGTGGCGCGGGCGCCGACCGCTTCGAAGACGCTGGTGATGTCGAGGGCCTCGCCCTTGGCCCCCCGGCCCGGGAGGATGCTCCCGCCGTACAGGAACACCGTCGGAAGGTCGAGGCGGGCCGCCGCCATCAGCATCCCGGGGAGCGATTTGTCGCAGCCGGCGAAGGTGACCATGCCGTCCAGGCGTTCGGCATGCATCACCGTCTCGACCGAGTCGGCGATGACCTCGCGACTGACCAGCGAGGCGCGCATCCCTTCGTGGCCCATCGAGATGCCGTCCGACACCGCGATGGTCACGAACTCGATCGGGTAGCCGCCGGCCTCCCGGACCCCCTCTTTGGCCTGCTTGGCCAGCCGGTCGAGCGGCATGTTGCACGGGGTGACCTCGTTCCACGACGACGCCACCCCGATCTGCGGCTTGCCCCAGTCGTCGTCGGTCATGCCGATGGCTCGCAGCATCGAGCGGGCCGGGGCCCGCTCGAAGCCCTCGGTGACCTCGCGGCTTCTCGGCTTCATGTCTGCCATATCTGCTCCTTCGGGGTCAGCTCTGGACGGCGAGGCCCTCGTCGAGGCGTTCCACCGTGGCGATGTACTCCTCGACCAGCTTGAACATCACGTCCCGGACCGGCTCGACCTTCTCGATGCTGCCGACGATCTGGCCGACCGGGGTGACGAACAGCTCGGGGCGGCTGCGCATGAGCCGGGCGTTGGCCTCGGCCGTGAGGATGTTCTGGAGGGGCATGCCCAGTGGGCCCGGCCCTTCGGCATCCTCCCAGGCGTCGGTCCATTCCGAGCGCAGCATGCGGGCCGGCTTGCCGGTGTAGCAGCGGGAGCGGACGGTGTCCGACGACGAGGCGGTGAGGTAACGGGAGATCTGCTCGGGCGACGAGCTGCTCTCCGCCGTGGCCAGCCACAGCGAGCCCATCCACACCCCTTGGGCGCCGAGCGACATGGCCGCCGCGATCTGCCGCCCGGTGCCGATCCCGCCGGCGGCCAGCACGGGCACCGGCGCCACCGCGTCCACCACTTCGGGCACCAGCACCATGGTGGCCACCTCGCCGGTGTGGCCGCCCGCCTCGTAGCCCTGGGCCACGATGATGTCGACCCCGTTGTTGACGTGGCGCTGGGCGTGCTGCGGCCGCCCGGCCAGGGCCGCCACCTTCACCCCGTGGGAGTGCGCCCGGTCGATGACGTCCTTGGGCGGCGAGCCCAGGGCGTTGGCGATGAGCTTGATGGGATGGGAGAACGCCACCTCGACGTGCTGGCGGGCCACGTCCTCGGCCCACCCGATCACGCCGTGCGGATCCTCGCCTTCGGGCAGGGGCGGCAGGTTGAACCGCTCCATGAGCTCCTGGACGAACTCCTTGTGGCGCTCGGGGATCATCTCCTTGATCTGGTCGATCAGCTCGTCGGGGTTGGCGCCGTGCACGTCCACCGCCTTCTGCGGCATGACGGTGTCGACCCCGTACGGCTTGCCGTCGATGTGCTCGTCGATCCAGTTGAGCTCCACCTCGAGCTGCTCGGGGCTGAACCCCACCGCACCGAGGACCCCCAGACCGCCGGCTTTGGACACCGCCACCGCCACATCCCGGCAGTGGGTGAAGGCGAAGATGGGGTACTCGATGCCGAACATGTCACATAGCGGCGTATGCATGCCTGCACGATAGGCGCCGCCGGCCGCCGCCCGACCCGGCCCAGGCCGCTGGGCGGGACTACCGGGTGTCGCGCCGGGAGCGAAGGAGCGCCGACGCCGCCTTGAGGTCGGCCTTGCCGTCTGTGGCCTTCTTGATGGCCCCGATGAACACGCCGGTCAGCTTCTCCTCGCCCCCGCAGAAGCGGGCCCACTCGTCCGGATGGGCGGCGATCACGTCGTCCACCACCCTCTCCATGTCGCCCGACTCCATGGCTTCGTAACCCAGGCCGGCGGCGATGGCGGACGGATCCCCACCCGCTTCCATCAGCACCTTGAGGACGGTGCGGGCCTGCGCCGCGGTCAGCTCCCCGCCCGCCTCCATGGCCACCAGGCGGGCGAAGGCTCCTCGGTCGAGTCGGTCGGCGCCGTCCAGGTCGGCCGCCACCTCGTTGGCCACCCGCCGCACCGCCACCGCGACGGCCGGGGCCGAACCGCCGGCCGCCATCACCGCCTCCACCAGGTCGTCGAGGCCCAGGCGCACCACGGTGACGACCGCGTCGGAGTCGGCCGGGAGGCCGCTGGCCCCGGCGACGGCCGCCCGCCGGTCGGCCGGGAGGCGGGGCAGGGCGGCGCCGACCGCCGCCACCCACTCGTCGGGCGGGGCGACCGGCACCAGGTCGGGCTCGGGGAAGTAGCGGTAGTCGTACGCCTCCTCCTTGGAGCGCATCGACCCGGTGCGGCCGGCGACCTCGTCCCAATGACGGGTCTCCTGCACGACCGTGCCGCCGTCCTCGATCAGGCGGATCTGGCGGGCCGCCTCGTAGTCGATGGCGCGGCCCAGCGAGCGCAGCGAGTTCATGTTCTTGATCTCGCACCGGGTGCCGAACTCGGCACCGGGCCGGCGCACCGACACGTTGGCGTCGACGCGGAGGGAACCTTCCTCCATCTTCCCGTCCGACGCCCCGATGGCCACCAGGATGGCCCGCAGCTCGTCGACGTAGGCCCGGGCCTGCTCCGCCGTGGTCATGTCGGGGGCGCTGACGATCTCTACCAGGGGCACCCCGGAGCGGTTGTAGTCGACCAGCGAGTGGGCCGCGTCGTGTATGCGCCCGCCCCCTCCCATGTGGGTGGTCTTCCCGGTGTCCTCCTCGAGGTGGGCCCGCACGATCCCGACCCGCTCGCCGCCGGGCAGCTCGAGCCAGCCGTCGGCGTTGATCGGCACGTCGTACTGGCTGATCTGGTAGTCCTTCGGCATGTCCGGATAGAAGTAGTTCTTCCGGTGGAACTGCGACGCCTGGACCCGGCAGTGCAGCGCGGTGCCGATACGCATGGCGTACTCCACCGCCATCCGGTTGAGCACCGGCAACGAGCCGGGCAGGCCGAGGCAGACCGGGCAGACGTTGGTGTTGGGCTCCTCCCCGAAACTGTTGGGGCAGCCGCAGAAGAGCTTGGTCGCGGTCCGCAGCTCGCAGTGCACCTCGAGCCCGATGACCGTGTCCCAGCCGGTCCGCGCCTCGGTGGCGGTCACGGGCGGTCCTCTCTCATGGGCGCCGGCCGCGCCGGCGGGGCGGTGGCCTCCAGCGCGGCGGCGACCTGGAACATGACCGTCTCACCCAGCGCCGGGGCCAGCACCTGCACACCGATCGGGAGCCCGTCGGCGCCGGCCCCGTAGGGGATGCTGATGGCCGGATGCCCGGCCAGGTTGGACGGGATGGTGCAGACGTCGTTGAGGTACATGGTCAAAGGGTCGGCCGTCTTCGCTCCGAGCTCGAATGCGGTCCCCGGGGCCGTGGGCGACAGCAGGACGTCGCAGTCGCGGTAGGCGGCCGCGAAATCGCGGACTATCAAGGTGCGCACCTGCTGCGCCTTCCCGTAGTACGCGTCGTAGTAACCGGCGGACAGCGCGTAGGTACCGAGCATTATCCGCCTCTTGACCTCCGCCCCGAAGCCCGCCGAGCGGGTCTCGAGGTACATCTCGGTGACGTCCGCCGGCTCCTTGACCCCCGTCCGGGTCCCGGCCCGGACGCCGTAGCGGACGCCGTCGTAGCGGGCCAGGTTGGACGAGGCCTCCGCCGGGGCGATCAGGTAGTAGGCCGACAGTCCGTAGACGGCGGCCGGCACGCTCACCTCGTCCACCTTGGCCCCGGCCGCGGCCAGGGCCTCGGCCGCCTCTGCGGTTCGGGCCCGCACCTCCGGGTCCAGCCCTTCGGCGTCGACCAGCTCGCGGACCACGCCGATGCGCAGCCCCTCGGCCCCGGCATGGAGCCGGTCGGCCGCCCGCGGCGGGGTGCCGGCCAGGCAGGTCGAGTCGCGCCGGTCGGGCCCCGAGATGGCATCCAGCAGCAGGGCGGCGTCCGCCACGTCCAGGGCGAACGGGCCTATCTGGTCGAGCGACGAGGCGAACGCCACGAGCCCGTACCGGCTGACCAGCCCGTAGGTCGGCTTGGCGCCGACCACCCCGCAGAGCGCGGCCGGCTGGCGGATCGACCCCCCGGTGTCGGATCCGAGACCGAGGGCGGCGAAGCCGGCCGCCACCGCGGCCGCGCTCCCCCCGGAGGACCCGCCCGGCACGCGGGACGGGTCATGCGGGTTCCGGGTCGGCCCGAAGGCGGAATTCTCCGTGGAGGAGCCCATGGCGAACTCGTCCAGGTTGGTCTTGCCCACGAACACCGCGCCGGCCTCGGCCAGGCGGGTTACGACGGTGGCGTCGTAAGGCGGCCGCCAGCCCTCGAGGATCCGCGACGAGCACGTCGTCGGGATGCCGCGGGTGCAGAGGTTGTCCTTGAGCGCGACCGGCACCCCGGCGAGCGGCCCGGCCGGCCGGCCCGCGGCCACGGCTTCGTCGACGGCGCGGGCCTGGGCCCGCGCCTCTTCGGCCGTCACCAGGTTGAACGCGTGGATGCCGCCCTCGTGGCGTCCGACTCGGGCCAGGTGCTCCTCGAGCACGTCGACCGCCCGCCGCCGCCCGGCGGCCACATCGGCGGCGATGGCGCGCGCC
>DATGAX010000142.1:0-3107 GCA_035312965.1 Acidimicrobiales bacterium | reverse complement strand
TGGGCAGGCTGCGCCGGGGCCGGGCCGGAGCCCATCCGTACCAACCGCCCGGCGCCGGGGCGGCCGGGCCGGTCCAACCGCCGGCGGGCGGGGGCGGTTGCCAGGATCCGTAACCGGGACCCGGAGCGCCCGGTCCGGGGTTGCCTGATGGGGGAGTACCGGGACCGTAGGGGTTGGCTCCGGGGCCGTAGGGGTGGGACCGCGGGGAGTAGGGGTCGCCCGGGCCGTAAGGGCCGGTCGACGGCTCGGCGCCGGGCCCTGCTGCCGGCGCCGCCCCGGGGTCCCGCCAGGGCGCCGACCAGTCGGCGGCGTGGCCCGCTGGGCCGGCCCGCCAGTCCGGGGGCGACAGCGGGGCCGCCCACTCCGGGGGCGGCGGCGCCGACCAACCGCCGTGACCCTCCGGGGGTTTCCAGGGCGATTCGTCGCCCGCCTCGCCGGCGCTCTCGTTCGGGTATTCGGAGGTCTCTTCGTCGGTCATTCGTGTGTTTCGTCCTGAGCAGCCCAGAGTAGGGAGGCGGTGCCAGCTAGTTAAACCCAGCTTCCTGAGGTTTAGGTGAGAGTGGGCGAAACCTTCCCGACCGGCAGGGGAGCCGAAACGGGGATTGTGAATCTCTTGGGATGACGTTGCCGTACCTGTGACGGTGAAGATCGAAGATCAGTCGGTGGCCGTGGAATCGCGACTCGACGCTTGGTTGGCGGTGCTCCACGAGCTGGGCGGATCGGACATCCTGCTCATCGACGGATCCAAGCCGCTCCTGCGGGTCGAAGGCGTGCTCAAGCCCCTCGTCGAGGCTGAGCCGCTCACGGGCGAGGAGATCGAGGCCATCGCCCGGACGCAGATCGACGACCAGTACGGCGAGCGGCTCCACTTGGGCCAGGAGGTCGAGTTCTCCTTCACGTGGCGCAAGGAGGCCCGGATCCGGGCCAGCGCCTTCTACTCCCGCAACGCCTGTTCCCTGTCGTTGCGGCGGATCCCCTTGCGTATCCCGACGCTGGACGACCTCGGCCTGCCGCCGACCGTCGGCCGCCTGCTGTCGGGGCGTCACGGGCTGATCCTGGTCACCGGCCAGGCCGGCTCGGGCAAGTCGACGTCCATGGCGGCCATGGTCGAGGAGATCAACCGGACCGAGGCGTGCCACATCGTCACCATCGAGGATCCCATCGAGTTCGTGCACTCGAACGCCATGGCCGCCGTCAACCAGCGCGAGATCGGCACCGACACGCGCACCTTCGCCACCGCCCTCCGGGCGGTTCGCCGGGAGGACCCGGACGTCGTAATGGTGAGCGAGATCCGGGACCGGGACTCCATCTCCGCCCTTCTGGACCTCGCCGAGAGCGGGCACCGCGTGATCGGTGCGGTGGCCGTCAACGACTCCGTCAGCTGCATCGAGCGCCTCATCGACGTGTTCCCCGCTTCCGAGCGGGACCAGATCCGGGTCCAGCTGGCCGGAACTCTGCTCGCCGTGCTGTATCAGCGGATGATTCCCCGCCGCGACCGGGGTGTCGCCCCGGCCTATGAGCTCATGGTGGGTCTGCCGTCCGTGCGGCGCCTGATCCGCGAGGGTCGCACGTCGCGCTTGCGTGAGGCGATGGCGTCCGGCGCGGCCGCCGGGATGCAGACCCTGGAGTCCAGCCTGTCCGGACTGGTCGAGCGTGGTCTGATCGATCTCGACGCCGCGGTGGATACGAGCCTGTACCCGCAGGATCTGGCCGCGCCGGTCATGGCGCCGACCGCCTGACCCGCGGCGCACCTTCCTTCCGGACTCGGTCGAAGGGCCGCTCATCCCGGCCCGAACGCGAAGACGACGGCCTCCGCCGGTTCCGCCTCGACCCGAGAGCCGAGGCGGCTGCCCCCACACCGGCGGAGACCGCCGTGGCGGTCGGTCGCAGCTCCCCCGCCCGAGGAGCTGCAACCGCACAGTCAGGTCGTCGTTGTGACGTCCGTTTCCCGGCTTTGGGGAGCCGGTGCTGGCTTGACCGCTTTCACATCCATAAGTGTCGTACGTCCCGATAACCCCCCACCCTCCGAGGCCACAACACCGTCCCAACTCGGGTGCCTACCGCGGGCGGGGCGCTGAGCTAAGTTCTCGCTGATCATGGCGGCGAACCGCGATGCCCGAATACTGGTCGTGGACGACGATCCGCAGCTGCGGTCGCTGCTGCTGCTCGTCCTCGAAGGCGAGGGTTACACCGTCGCGCCGGCCTCGGACGCCCCGACCGCCGTCCAGGAGGTCGAGAAGGGCGCCATCGACCTGGTCGTGCTCGACGTGTCGCTCGGTGTCGACGACGGCCGGATGGTCCTGGCCCGCATCCGGGAGCTGGGCGACCTCCCGGTGATCCTGATCAGCGGCAAGGGCGACACGGCCGACCGGGTGCTGGGTCTCCGTCTGGGAGCCGACGACTTCCTGGCCAAGCCGTTCTCGCCGGTGGAGCTGGTCGCCCGGGTGGAGACGGTGCTGCGGCGCAGCCAGGTCCGCACCGTGGCCACCCCGAGTGCCAACGGTGACAGCTCATCCGGCCCCTCCGGCCTGCGCGTCGACGAGATGACCCGGGAGGTCACCCTGGACGGGCAGCCCGTCGATCTGACGGCCAAGGAATTCGACTTGCTCGCCTTCCTGGCCCGCTCGCCCCGTCAGGTGTTCAGCCGGGGGCAGCTGCTCGAGCACGTGTGGTCGTCGCGCTCCGAATGGCAGGACGAGGCGACCGTCACCGAGCACGTGCGGCGGGTGCGGCACAAGATCGAGTCGGATCCGGCCCGGCCCCGTTGGATCACGACGGTGCGCGGCGTCGGTTACCGCTTCGAGCCCTGACCCGGCCGATCCCGACGACCTCCGCCACCCGCAGCCGGAGCTGGTCCGGCGTGTACGGCTTGCGCAGCACCGGGTCACCCTGGTCGGGCGGGATGTCGCGGGCGCCGGTGTACCCGGTCATGTAGACGGCGGGCAGGCCCGGATCGGCTTGGCGTAGGCGGGCCACCAGGTCGAAGCCCGACATGTGCGGGAGGATCACGTCCGTGACCACGGCGTCGAAGCCGTCCCCGCCCGCTTCGCCGGTGGCCGTGAACCGCTCGAGCGCCGGCTCGGCCGCGCCGAACCCCTCGACCTCCA
>DATGAX010000141.1:0-2088 GCA_035312965.1 Acidimicrobiales bacterium | reverse complement strand
CTCGTCGAAGGCGCGGACGGCGGCGCGGGCGTGGTCCTTGTCCTCGGCGTTCCAGATCTCGGCCAGGCCTTCTTCGCCCCCCGGGTGCGCGGACTTCGGCAACGCCGAGAGCACGTTTGCGGTCTTGTGGAACCAACACCTTTGGGCCCGGTCTCGGGGAAGACCTCGCCCAGGGCGGCCCAGAACCCCAGCGCGCCGTCTCCGACGGCCAGCACCGGGGCGCGCATCCCGCGCCGCTTGGCGTCCCGCAGCAGGTCCGCCCAGGATCCCTCGGACTCCCGGTAGCCGTCGGCCAGGGTGATCAGTTCCTTGCGGCCATCGGCGCGCACCCCGATCAGCATCAGCAGACACAGCCGTTCCTCGTCCAGGCGGACGTTGACGTGCACGCCGTCGGCCCAGCAGTACACGTAGTCCACCCCGCTTAGGTCGCGGGCCTGGAAGGCCCTGGCCTCCTCCTGCCACTGGGTGGTCGGCCGGGTCACCGTGGCCGCGGACAGGCCCGCCGAGGTGCCCAGGAACTGCTCCAGCCCGGGAGCGAAGTCGTTGCCGGACAGGCCATTCAGGTACAGCAGCGGCAGCACGTCGGACACCTTCGGGGACTTACGGCACCACGAGGCAAGATCGCCGAGGAGAACCGCTGCCGCTGCCCAGTCGCCTCATCGACCCGCTTGTCGTTCACCCGCGGCGCGACCACCTCCACCGCCCCCGCACCAGTGACCAACTGCCGCGGCTGGGGGTGCCCGTTACGGACCACCAGCCGCCGGCCCTGCTCGTCCAGCTCGTGGGCGTGGGCGTCGATGTAGGCGGCGACCTCGGCCTCCAACGCCGCCGCCAGCATCCGCCGAGTACCCTCCCGGACGATCTCGTCCAGCAGCGACACCGACGGGCTCGCCGCGCCGTCCGAGTCACCAACCACCACGTCAGGCACTACCGTGAGCATGGGCGTACCTTCCCGACCGACGCGTCAACGTCGGCCTGATCGAGGACCACACACTGGACTTGACCCGGTCTGACGGACACGCGCTATACCTGGTCCAAGTAGACCTTGATCCTAGTCCCTCCCTAGCGGAGCTAGGGAGCCGCCGCCTTCAGGGTGATCCGGTTGGGTGAGGTCAGCCAGCGCCACCGGCTCCTGGCAGTGAGGGCAGCATCCGCCCGGGCCGACCCTGCGGGCGAACGTGTTGCAGTCCTCGCAGCGCTGGATCCCCAGGTACCGGTTCCCGCAGCCGTCGCACTCGTACACCGTGGTCGCCTTGACCATGCGCGCTGCCGGTGGTTGCGGTGCCGCATGAACGTGCCGCCAGGCCCTCTGGCGGCACAGGGTGGTGCAGTGGCGTTGGCGGCCCTTGGGGACGAAAGAGCGTCCGCACAGGGCACAGGTGATCGTCGCGTGGTCGTCGCGCACGCGGTTCACGCCGCCGCCTTCGATCTGGCACGGCGGGTGGCCTCGTAGGCTGCCGGCGAGAGGTAGCCCAGGGAACTGTGCCTGCGCCGACGGTTGAAGAACACCTCGATGTACTCGAACATGGCCTGGCGTGCCTCGGCCCTGGTGGCCCACACGTTGCGGTAGATCAGCTCGTTCTTCAGGGCGGCGAAGAAGCTCTCCGCCACGGCGTTGTCCCAGCACTGACCGGGCCGGCTCATGGACTGCGTGACGCCGTTGTCGTCACACAGAGAGGCGAACGCGCCCGAGGTGTACTGGGATCCCCGGTCGGAATGGAAGATCAGGCCACCGGGTCGGCGGTGCTCGATTGCCATGCCCAGTGCGTCGCAGACCAGCTCGGCACGCATGTGGTCGGCCATCGACCAGCCCACCACCCGGCGGGATCCCAGGTCGATGACCGTGGCCAGGTACAGCCAGCCCTCCCACGTGCGCACGTACGTGATGTCCCCGGCGTAGATCGTGTCCAGCTCGATGGTGTCCGGGCCGAACGCCCGCTTCACCAGGTCGACGATCGGGCCGGCGTCGGGATCGGCGATGGTCGTGGTCTTGTAGCGCCGTGGGGAGACCCCGACCAGGCCCTCCCGGCGCATCAGCCGGGCCACCCGCTTGCGTCCGCAGGCGACGCCCTGGTCCTTCAGCTCGGC
>DATGAX010000140.1:0-4017 GCA_035312965.1 Acidimicrobiales bacterium | reverse complement strand
GGGGCGGGCCAGTCAGGCGGTGCAGGTCGAAGCGACCCCGGCGCATCGGGGACGTGGCGCCGACGGTCACCGCGTGACGCGCCGGAGGGCGGGTCACATCCCACAGCCACAGCGCCGACTGGTGGGACGCCAACGCGGTGGGGCCGGTTTCGAGGAGGGCGGTCATGAGGTCCTGCTCGGGCGACCGCGGGGAGCCGGCCATGCGCACCACCCGCGGCGACGGGCGGTCCCATGCGCCGGAGTCGACGCGATGGTGCTCCTGGTCGGCCGTCACGCCGATGGCCCGCAGCTGGAGGCGGGCGGCTACGGCGTACTGCTGGCGGAAGAGATCACTCAGAGCCCGCTCTATTTCATGTTTCATGATGTTTCATGCTCGCGACTTTGAGTGGTTTTGTCAACTCTGAGCGGTTTTGGGCCGTCTCCAGTCCATTTCCGCTCAGAGTCCGAAAACGCGCTCAGAGTCCTCGGCATGAAAAGCTATGGAAGAGGGTCAAGCGCCGGAACCGGAGCCGGGGCCAGCCCCGACGGCGGCGGCCACCCGGGACGCCACCTCCTCCACCGACCCCCCGCCGTCCACCACCCGCCAGCGCGTCGGGTCGGCCGCCGCCAGCGCGGCGAAGCCGGCGTCTACCCGGGCGAAGAACTCCGCCTCTTCCTCCTCGAACCGGTCGCCCCCGCCGCCGGCGGATGACCGCGCCGCCCGGCGGGCCGCCGCTTCGGCCGGCGGCACAGTGAGCAGGACGACCAGATCGGCTTCGAGGCCGCCGGCGGCCCAGGCCGAGAGGTCGCCCAGCTGGGCCGGGTCGAGACCGCGGCCGTAGCCCTGGTAGGCGATGGTGCTACCGCTGAAGCGGTCACAAACCACGTCGCGGCCGGCGGCGCAGGCGGGGATGATCACCTCGGCCACGTGCTGAGCCCGGGCCGCCAGCATGAGGAGCGTCTCGGCCCGAGGGGTGAACGCCGGCAGGTCCGGATCGAGCAGGAGGGCCCGGATGTGCTCGCCCGTGGCGGTGCCCCCCGGCTCCCGGGTGAGCACCGCATCCAACGCCGCGGCCAGCAGGGCCGCCTGAGTGGACTTGCCGCATGCCTCCCCGCCCTCGAAGACGATGAAGCGGCCACGGCGTGGCGACCCGCCCGGCGCCGCCCGTGGCGACGCCCCGGGCGCCCCCCCTGGCCACCCGCCGGGCGCCCCCCCTGGCGACCCGCTCCCGCCGCCGACCGTCTCGCTCAGCCGGGCCTCTTCTTCGCCGCCGCCCTCTTCGCCGCCGCCTTCTTCGCCGCGCCGGCCTTGCCCGCCGTGCCGGCCGCCTTCTTCGCCGCCCCGGCCTTCTTCGCCGCCCCCGGCGCCTTCTTCGCCGCCCCGGCCTTCTTCGCCCCCCGCCCCGGCCTGGGCGGGGCCGACCGCCGGTCGGCCAGCAGCTCGGCGGCCCGCTCCGGGGTCAGCCCGTCCACCGTGTCACCCTTGCGCAAAGAGGCATTGGTCGTCCCGTCGGTCACGTACGGCCCGAAACGCCCCTCCTTGAGGAGGATCGCCGCCCCGCTCACCGGGTCCGCACCGAGCTCCCGCAGGGGCGCAGCAGACGCCCCCCGCCCCCGCCCCGCCTTGGGCTGGGCGAAGCGGGCCAGGGCCTCTTCGACGGTGACGGTGAAGAGCTGGTCCTCGCTTTCGAGCGACCGCGAGTCCGCCCCCTTCTTGAGGTAGGGCCCGTAACGCCCGTTGGTGGCGATGATCTCCTCGCCGGACGGATCGGTCCCGACGAGGCGCGGCAGGCTCAACAGCTGCAGCGCCTGCTCCAGGGTGACCGTTGCGGGATCCATGGTCCGCAACAGCGATGCGGTGCGAGGCTTTCCGGCCCCGGCGGCTGACCTCGAGGACCCGGAGGACCCGGAGGACCCGGAGGACCCGGACGACTCCGAGGACTCAGGGGTGTCCGAGGTTTCGGAGTCGGGCGCCGGCCCGGCCTGGACGTAGGGCCCGTACCGGCCCGCCTTGACCACGACCGGCAGACCGGTACCGGGCTCGACCCCCAGCTCCCGGTCCGACGACCCCGCCGTCAGCAGCTCGTCGGCCCGCTCGACGGTGAGCTCGTCGGGCGCCACGTCCTCCGGCACCGACGCCCGCTCGTCGCCGCGCTGGATGTAGGGCCCGTAGCGACCGACCCGGACGACCACGTCGGAGTCGGGGCCGCCGATCAGGATGGAGTTGATCTCGCGGGCGTCGATCTCGCCCAGGTGCTCCGAGACCAGCTTCTTGAGGCCGGGGCGCCCGTTCCCGAAGTAGAAGCTGGTGAGCCAGGGGACCGCCTCCCGCTCGCCGTTGGCGATGCCGTCGAGGTCCTCCTCCATGGAGGCGGTGAACCCGTAGTCCACCAGCTCACCGAAGTGCCGCTCGAGCAGGCCGATCACCGCGAACGCCGTCCAGGACGGGATCAGCGCCGAGCCCTTCTTCCACACGTAGCCCCGGCCCTGGATGGTGTCGAGGATGGACGCGTAGGTCGAGGGCCGGCCCACTCCCATCTCCTCCAGGGCCTTGACCAGGGACGCTTCGGTGTAGCGGGCCGGAGGCGAAGTGGTGTGGCCCTCGGCCGACAGCGACACCACGTCGACGGGGTCGCCCACGGCCAGCGCCGGCAGGCGCACCTCCCGGTCCTCGAGCTCGGCGTCGGGATCGTCGGCCCCTTCGACATAGGCCCGAAGGAAGCCGGGGAAGGTGATCACCCGGCCCGAGGTGGCGAACACGCAATCCTCGCCGGCCGAGGACGGGGCGGCCAGGCGCACGGCCATGCTGCGGCCGACGGCGTCGGCCATCTGCGACGCCACCGTCCGCATCCAGACCAGCTCGTAGAGGCGGCGCTGGTCGCCGGTGAGGCTCGTCTCGTCGGGCGTGCGGAAGGTGTCCCCGGCGGGGCGGATGGCCTCGTGGGCCTCCTGCGCGTTCTTGACCTTCTTGTCGTAGCGGCGGGGCGCCGCCGGCACGAACGAGTCCCCGTACAGCGACCGGGCCTGCGAGCGGGCCGCGGTCAGCGCCTGTTCCGACAGGGTGGTCGAGTCGGTCCGCATGTAGGTGATGTAGCCCGACTCGTAGAGGTCCTGGGCGATGCGCATGGTGCGGGCCGCGGTGAAACGCAGCTTGCGGCCCGCCTCCTGCTGGAGCGTGGACGTCATGAACGGCGGGTGCGGGGTCCGCCGCCACGGCTTCTCCTCCACCGATCGCACGCTGAAGGACGCCGACTGCAGGCGGTCGGCCAGCCCCGACGCGGCGTCCGCGTCCAGGAGCACGGCCCCGGCCCGTACAAGCGCCCCGTGCTCGTCGAAGTCGCGCCCTGTAGCCAGGCGGGCCCCGTCGATCTCGACCAGGGTGGCCCCGAAGTCGGCCGATGCTTTGGAGAACCGTCCGGCCAGGTCCCAGTAGGAGGCGGCGGTGAACCGCATGCGGGCCCGCTCCCGCTCCACGAGCAGCCGGGTGGCCACCGACTGCACCCGGCCGGCCGAGAGCGACGGCATGACCTTCTTCCAGAGGACGGGGCTGACCTCGTATCCGAAGAGCCGGTCGAGGATGCGGCGGGTCTCCTGGGCGTCGACCAGCCGGCGGTCGAGCTCGCGCCACTCGCGCACGGCCCGCTCGATGGCGGGCCGGGTGATCTCGTGGAACACCATGCGCTTGACCGGCACGGTGGGGGCCAGGACCTCGAGGAGGTGCCAGGCGATCGACTCGCCCTCGCGGTCCTCGTCTGTGGCCAGGTACAGCTCGCTCGCCTTCTTGACCATCTCCTTGAGCTTGCGGACCTGGTCCTTCTTGTCGTTGGTGACGACGTACAGCGGTTTGAAGTCGTTGTCGACATCCACGCCCAGGCGGGCCCAGGCCTCTCCCTTATAGGCGGCCGGCACGTCGGCTGCGCTGCGAGGCAGGTCCCGGATGTGTCCGATCGAAGACTCGACCTGGTAGTCCGATCCGAGGAAGGACGCGATGGTCTTGGCCTTGGCCGGGGACTCGACGATGACTAGGGGTTTGGGCAT
>DATGAX010000139.1:0-2256 GCA_035312965.1 Acidimicrobiales bacterium | reverse complement strand
GCTCGCGGGCCCGTTCCTTGGTGTCCTCGCCCGGCTCCGCCTCCGGGACGGGGTCGACATTGACCCAGAGCGCGGTGCCGGCAGTTCCGACCGCAGCACCCAGCGTCACCCGCTCCTGGCCCGACACGACCACCGCCGGAGTGCCACCTGGCAGCGAGCCGCGCCGGCCGACGAGCGCGAGGGTGCCTACGGACGCGAACCTCCCGGCCGCTCCTTCCCGGTCGATCCTGGGGACGAGCACGAGGCGGTCACCCGCACCGGCCGCCGCGGCTACGGCCTCGCGGGCCTCGGCCGTCTCGAGAGCGATCGTGATGGTCATTCCGGGCAGTACGACACCGGCTTCCAGCGGCAGCAGGGGGAGAGCCGAGGTGGCGATGGGAGGCATGTCGCTCCGATCTGTAATCGTGTAAGTGCGAAGCAGGGTAACGGAAGGGTGCGCCTAGTTATTCCGTCTGTCGCGGCTGCCGGCCCTGCGTCGGCGGTCTGCCACCATGAGGCCATGGACGACGAGCAGGAGCGCCTCCGGCAAGCCGATCGCGGGGATCTGCCGTGGCGCAGATGGGGCCCCTACCTGTCGGAAAGAGCCTGGGGCACGGTGCGCGAGGACTACTCCGCCGACGGTGACGCCTGGTCCTACTTCCCGTTCGAGCACGCCGCCTCGCGCGCCTACCGGTGGAACGAGGACGGGCTGGCGGGGATCTGCGACGATCTGCAGACCGTCTGCCTGGCCCTCGCGCTCTGGAACGGGCGGGACCCGATCCTCAAGGAGCGGTTCTTCGGCCTCACCGGCGAGCAGGGCAACCATGGCGAGGACGTCAAGGACTACTGGTGGTACCTGGATGCCACCCCCACGTCCTCGTGGTTGCGCTGGCGCTACCACTACCCGCAGCGGGAATTCCCCTACGAGGACCTGCTGGCCACGAACCGGTCGCGGTCCCGCCTCGAAACCGAGTACGAGCTGCTCGACACCGGAGTGTTCGACGACGACCGGTACTGGGTGGTCGACTGCACCTGGGCCAAGGGCGGCCCGGAGGACATCCTGTGGCGCGTCCAGGTCACGAACGCCGGCCCCGACCCGGCCACCGTCGATGTGCTGCCCACGGTGTGGTTCCGCAACCGGTGGTCATGGGGTCCGGCCGGACCCCGACCGTCCATCTGGCTGGAAGAGGCCCGGTCGATCGCCGTCCAGGAGACCGACCTCGGCTTCTGGCGCCTGGCGTGGGCCGGTGAGGGCACGGCGATGTTCTGCGAGAACGACACCAACGATGCCAAGCTCTACGGCGGTGAGGGACCGGCCTTTCCCAAGGACGGCATCGCCGACCACGTGATCCGCGGCGCGGCAACGGTCAACCCCGGCCGGCGGGGCACGAAAGCCGCCGTCCGGTACCACCTGACGGTGGAGCCGGGTGCCACCGCCGAAGTCCGCCTGCGGTTCTGGAAGCCGGGGGAAGGAGCCCGGCCGGCGCCGACCGCGGCCGAAGGGGACCTGGCCCTCGCCTTCGACGATGTCCTTCGCGCCAGGAGCGCCGAAGCGGATCAGTTCTACCGGCAGATGACGCCGGCGACGGCGTCCATTGAGGAGGCCGCTGTGCTGCGCCAGGCCTCGGCCGGGATGTTGTGGTCCAAGCAGTTCTTCCACTTCGACGTCTCGCGGTGGCTCACCGGAGATCCCGGTCAGCCCCCGCCCCCACCGGGCCGCGGTGACATCCGCAACGGCGACTGGACCCACCTCGACAACCGGGACGTGATCTCCATGCCGGACCCTTGGGAGTACCCCTGGTACGCGGCCTGGGACCTGGCGTTCCACTGCGTGGCTCTGGCCCACCTGGACCCGGAGTTCGCCAAACGCCAGCTCGTGCTGTTGTGCCGCGAGTGGTACATGCACCCGAACGGCCAGCTGCCGGCGTACGAATGGAACTTCAGCGACGTCAACCCGCCGGTCCACGCCTGGGCCGCGCTGCGCGTGAGCGAGATCGACACCGCGGCGCGGGCCGCCCGCGGGGAACCGGCCGTGGTCGACTTCCACTTCCTGGAGCGGATCTTCCACAAGCTGATGCTCAACTTCACGTGGTGGGTCAATCGCAAGGACGAGGCCGGCAACAACGTCTTCGAGGGGGGTTTCCTCGGGCTCGACAACATCGGCCTGTTCGACCGGTCGAAGCCCCTCGCCATACCCGGCCGGCTGGAGCAGTCGGACGGCACCGCCTGGATGGCGACCTATTGCCTCAACCTGCTGGAGATGGCCCTGCGCCTGGC
>DATGAX010000138.1:0-2471 GCA_035312965.1 Acidimicrobiales bacterium | reverse complement strand
GAAGATGACCATCACGGTTGGTGGAAGCAGCCAGAAGATCCCCACCTCGCAGAGCGGCGTACCGGTCAACTACATCTCGGGTCTGCAGACGCTGATTCCGGTTCCCCCCAACTCGACCTTCGTTCCCGGCAGCATCGTCGCCGGCAACTGGTCGTTCACGCCCGCAGGTGGATCCGCAAAGACCGGAGCTCTCACGGTGACGGAGTGCACGGGAGCCGGAACCGGATGTACTGCCACGGGACCCAACGGCGCGACCTTCCTCGGTCCAGGCACATCGACGCCGTATCTGGAGGCGACGACCGGTACGACCCAGTTCACTGCTGGCGGCACGCTCACCCTGCCGTCGTGGAGCTTCGACGTCACCGCCGCCAGCTCCGGCTCGATTCAGACGACTGTGAGCGAGTTCGACACGAGCGCCAACATCACCCTCGGCACCACGTCGCTCAGCATCGCCGTGGCCACCTACCCGGCTGCCGTGGAGTCCGGTTGCCTTGCCACCCCCGCCGTGTGCGCCACCCAACCTACGTACAAGTTCCAGCCGATCGCCACCACGACGATCGGCTCGTCGGGCGGGGGGACGACGACGACCACCGCATCCGGCGCGACGACGACCACCACACCGGGTGCGACCACCACCACTGTCGCCGGCTCCTCTGGCGGCACCACGACGACCACCGCCGCCGGGGCGACGGTTGCGGCCGGAGGCTCGACAACTCCGACTACTGCAGCCCGGGCCGGAGGACTGGCCAACACGGGTCCGCCGAAGGAGCTGTGGCTCCTCGGGCTGCTCGGGCTCGTCCTTCTCGACCTCGGCTATCTGAGCGTGTCCGCCACCTGGAGAAGCCGCCGGGCCCGCAACTAGCCGGTCGGCTGAGCCGCCGAACGGACGTATGACGCGAGGGTGCCCGGCGGTTTTCCGCCGGACACCCGCTCGTCCGAGCCATTCCGTCGAGAAGACGGCGAACGATGCTCAAGTTTCGGCACGGTAGGCCGATTTCTTGAGGTCGAACTCCGGGTAGGGATGAGCAACGCCCGCCGCGATCGGGTCGCGGCGGGCGTCGCCTCGTCCGAGCCAATCCGTCGAGAAGACGGCGAACGAGGACCTCATTGTAGAGGGCTGGGCGCAAGCCCCCGTTACGGTCCATCTCTTCGGTCGGACGTTCCCAAGCCGATACGTCAGAAGAAGGCGGCCCGCACGACCCGGCCGCCATGGACCAGCAATGTCAGCCGGTCGCGGCGCCGGTCCATGCGGAGGGTGGCCTCGGGGTAGCGGTCCAGGTCGGCCACCCGGATGTCGGCCACACCGCTGGTGCCAGCCAGCTGCTCGGCCTCGGCCCGGCTGAGCCCGAGGTAGGCCGGTGCCGGAAGGGCGGCGGCCGACCCGAAGTACGACGGATCCCAGCGGGCATGGGCATCGGACACGGCCGCCACGCTAACGGGCCCCGGCTGAGGCAAAGGTCACAAACAAACAGTCTTGACTGATTGTTTCTGGCACGGTACAAAAGGGACATGGCCGACACGCCCCGCGGGCCCGTTCCGGAGCCGAAGGCCCTCCAGGCGCGGGCAGCCGAGACCCGGGCCGCGCTGCTCGACGCCGCGCTCGAGTGCCTGGTCGAGCGGGGCTACAGCGCCACGACCACTCCCGAGATCGCCCGCCGGGCCGGCGTGTCCCGGGGCGCCCAGCTCCACCACTTCCCGACCAAGGCCGAATTGCTGGCCGCCTCGGTGGGCCGCCTCCTGGACCGCCGGCTGGCCGATTTCCGCAAGGCCTTCGCCGACCTGCCGCCCGGCACGCACCAGGTGGGGGCGGCCATCGACGTGTTGTGGTCGATGTTCGACAGCCCCGCCTTCGTGGCCTGGGCCGAGCTCTGGATGGCGTCGCGCACCGATCCCGATCTGGCCGCGGTGATGGCGGAGGTCGACGAGGGATTCCACCGGGGGGCACTGGCCGTGTACACGGAGCTCTTCCCGCCCCGCCCCGAGGCCGACGCCCTACCGCCCTCGGAAGCCCTCGACCTGGTCTTCACCGTGATGGAGGGCATGGCCTTCGAGCGCCTCAACCGCGCCGCTGAGCACCCGCCGGCCGGCGACCAACTGGCCGTCCTCAAATACCTGGCCGATTCGTTCGGCCCCACCGCCGACCTGTGAGGGAGAACGCATGACCGTCACGACCGAGATCACCGACGTCCCGACCGCCCCCGTCGACGACCGGCAGGGCTGGGACGCCCTGCTGGCCCGGCTCAGCCGTCAGTCCGTGGTGAAGCACTTCGACGCCTACGCCGACGTGGCATGGGACGAGCCGGACATGGCCATCGACCGGACCGATCCCCGCTGGGAGCTGGGTGCCGACGACCCCCTGGGTGGGACCGCCTGGTACCAGGCACTCCCCCAGGAGACCCGGGCCGGGCTGGGCCTCGACCTCGTGGCATCGAAGATGAAGATCGGGCTGCAGTTCGAAGCCATCCTCAAGC
>DATGAX010000137.1:0-2942 GCA_035312965.1 Acidimicrobiales bacterium | reverse complement strand
CGACACCGGCCGCGGACGGCAGGTGGAGGGCACTGTTGAAGGCCTGGGCGACCGACGGCGGGCACTTGCCGGTGTCGGAGCCCACGACGGCCGGCACCGCGAACGAATTGCTGACGGTGACGGCCTGCCCCTGCTGCGTCGGGCCGGTCACCGGCTGGCCGTTGAGGACGCCGTCGGTCCCGGTCGTGAACTTGGCCTTCAGGCTCAGGGAGCAGGTCATCCCGAGCGTCGTCACCGACGTGGTGGTGCTGCCGTCGACGGTGATGTCGAGGCCCCCGTTGTGCGCGGGGGTCAGGCTGATGGTTGCGTTGAGCTGCCCGAAGGACACGCTGGTCGGCAGCGCCTCCAGGCCGGCCACGTACACGTTGGGCGTGGCCACGACGATGTCCGAGGAGGTGATGGTGCCGGCCAGGCTGGGCAGCTGCACGTCACCGCATGCGGTGGCGAACAGGTGGGGGATCACGATGTTGGGCGGGACGGTGATGGTGCCGTTGAAGATGATGGCCTTGAACGGCACCTCGTACGGGGTGAATTTGGCGTTGGGCGCGGCGCCCTTGTCCGGCTGACTGGAGACCTGCTGGAGGCAGGCGGCGGGGTAGGGCGGCGGCGCGCTCGGGTCGGCCGAGGCCACCTGCGTGTCGGAGGCCACGCCGAAGGCGACGGCGGCGGCGACGAGCAGGGCCGCCCCGGTCGTCCGGTGCCGGACCCGGTCGGTCACACGGAGGCCTTCACGTCGTCGATCAGCCACTGCCCGTTCTGGCGGACGAGCGTCATGGCCAGCATGTACTGCTGCTTCTGGTTGCCGTTGGCCTGGGTGGCGTTGGTCACCTGCTGGCTGAGCAGCATGATCACCACCGCCTTCGAGGAGGTGACCGACTCCACGGCGAGGTGCGGGATGGCGGCGGTGGCGGTGGCCTTGAGCGCCACGACGGTCGGGGCCAGGGCCCCGCTCAACCGCTGGTAGTCACTGCGGAACTTGGCATCGGAGTGCGCCTCCACGATGGTCCAGGACGCGTTGGGACCGGTCAGGTCGCGGTAGTCATAGCTGCCGAAGGCCAGCCCGTAGGACCGGGCCGCGGCGGCGGCCGAGGAGCTGAGGCCGGCCTGGCGCGCGAGCCGGTTGGCCTTGTCCCTCTGGTCGCTCCACTCGACCAGGGCGAGCACCAGGGCCGCCACCACCAGGACGGCAACCGCCGCGGTCAGAGCCCGGAGGGGGGAGAGCTTCAGCCCGCCGGAACCGGTCCGGTCGGCGGCGATGGCGGTGGTGTCGTCGGGCAAGGTTTCCATGGTGGTTCCTACGTGTGTGGGGGAGGGGCCTTGTCGGCGCCCCGCTGGAGCATGTCGGGGGCCTGGCTCGGGCAGGCACCGGTCAGGTTGGCGGTGCCCGCGCCGGTGACCGTCGGCTCGGGCAGCATCGGGGTGTACGAGCACACCGGGCTGGCGTTGTTGAAGTCGATCTGGAAGTGGACCTGGCCGCCGCTCACCGTCTCGGAGACGTCGGTGGCGAACAGGGGAAGCACCTCGAACAGGGCCCGGATGGCGGCCTGGTTCTGGTAGGCGACGTTGGTGCTGGATGCCAGGTCGTCGATCAGCCCGATGGTGGGGTCGTGGGTCTGGGCCAGGAACTGGTCCAGCGTCTTCCCGGCCGCCGAACCGTTGCGGAGCAGGGCGACGAGGTCCGAGTTCGACGCCTTGACCTGGGCCGACAGGGTGTTGAGGTTGGCCGAGAACGTGGCGAAGTCGTTGCTCGTCGCGTTGAACGTCGAAAGGACCGTGTCGCCCCCCTTGATGAGCTCCTGCGTACCCGGGATGGCCGACTGGAGGGCCTGCACCAGCGTGTTGCCGTCGATGATGATGGTCCGCAGGTTGCCTCCGGCGTCGCGCAGTCCCGTGGCCAGCGCCGAGCTGAGGGTGTTGAGGTCCTGGGCGCTCAAGCTGTTGACCAGCGAGTTGAGGGTGTTGAGGAGCTGACCGATGGACACCGGGATGGTGGCGTTGGTGATCGTGTCGCCCGGTTTGAGGTACGCCCCGGGCGGGTCCGCCGTGGCCGGCACCAGATCCATGTACTGCTCGGCTGCCGCGGTCAGCTCGCGCACGGTCGCCGTCACGTTGCTCGGCACCTTGGTCCCGTGGTTGAGGGCCAGCACCGCCACGACGTCGTGTTGCTCGAGATGGAGGGACGAGACCTTGCCGATCTCCACGCCCCGGTACGTGACGTAGGCGTCCTGGTATATGCCGCCGGCGGCCGGCATGATCACCTTGACGTGGTAGGGCTGGTCGATGACGTGCACGCCCACGGCGTCGAATGCCACGTAGTACACGCCGGCGATGGTCACCACGATGAGGGCGACGAGGCGGGCGAGGATCGAGCGGCTCACGGGAGGCCGCCTTCGAGCACTAGGGCGATGGACTGGTCGGTCGAGTCGCCACCATAGGCCTGGTTCGGATCGGGCGGGTCGACCGTCACCTTCTGGAGCGGCGGGGCACCGGCCGGCACCGGAGGGATGTCGATGGTGGCATTGATGCTCAACTGGAGATAGTTGCCGGGCACGGCGCGGGGCGTGTACTGCTCGAGCGCGGTGACCGCGGTCAGGGCCGGTTCGAGCTGGGACTGCACCGCGGTCAACTGGTCCAGCAGCGGCTTCAGCTGCTCGAAGGTGTCGACGGTGCCCGTCAGGCTGGCGTTGATGATGTTGTTGGCCGCCGAGCTGAGGGAGTCGAGGTTGCGGAACAGGCTCTGCAGGTCGGCCGTCTCCGCCCCCAGGACATTGGCCGCCGGGCCGATGGTGGCAAGGCCCTGCTGGATGGTGGCGCTGCCTCCGTTGAGGGTCTGGCTGAGCTCGGCCACCGCCTGTAGGGCCCGATCGATGGAGGGGGTGTTGTGGGCGAGCGATGTCACGGTGCTGTTGAGGTCGCCGATCAGGCTCCTGATCTGCTGCTGG
>DATGAX010000136.1:0-5458 GCA_035312965.1 Acidimicrobiales bacterium | reverse complement strand
CCGAGCAGTTCGTGACCGTCGGCACCCGCCGCCTGACCGGAGTGCTGACCGGCGCGCCGCCGGAGCACGACGCCGACGCTCCGGCCACCACAGTGGTCTTCCTCAACTCGGGATCCGAGGTGCACACCGGCCCGGGCCGGGCCTGGGTGGAGTACGCCCGGGGCCTGGCCCGGCCCGGGGTCGAGGTGCTCCGGGTCGACTTCCGGGGCTGGGGCGAGAGCCCCGACGAGGGGCATGCGCCGGGCCGCCCCTACGACGAGCACACTGTCAACGACGCCATCGACGTGGTCGAGGCTCGGCGCGCCCAGGGCCGGCGGGTCGTCCTGGCCGGGCTCTGCGCGGGGGCGTGGATCGGTCTCAAAGCGGCGACACAGGTCCGGGTCGACGGGGTCATCGCCATCAACCCGCAGCTCTACTGGCAGCCCGGCGATCCGGTCGAGGCTCTCATGACCACCACCCGGGCCCGCCGCCGAAGCGAGATCGAGCACTTCCGGGCCCACGGTGCCCGGCTCGAACGCGAGGTCGACCACCCGGCCCGGTCGTGGTTGGCCGACCTGCGCCGAGCCGGGTCGCCGGTGCTCGCCTTCTTCGCGGCCGGCGACGACGGTCTGGAGTTCCTGCAGGATCGGCTGCCCGTCGCATGGCAGGAGACGATCGACAGCCGGGTGGTCACGGTGGTCGAGATCGACATCGACCATCCGATGCACCGGTTCTGGCGCCGACCCGCCGTGCTCGACGCCATGGCCCGCTTCGTGGCCGAGCGGGTGGAGCGGCCGGGCGAACCGGTCACATAGCCAGTGCGACCTCGATGGGGCGGGGGGACGGGACGTCGGCCCCCTGGTCGCGGGCGTCGGTCAGCGCCGAGTCGACCAGTGTGATGGCGTCGCGCACCAGGCGGGCGACCTCGGCCCGGGCCTGAGCCTTGATGCGCCCGGCCTCGGCCCGGGCGTCGGCCCGCGCCATGTCCGCCTCTCGCTCACGGGCGTCGCAGCGGGCCACGCACTCGCGGAGCATCTTCTCGGCGTCACCGCAGATCTCCTCGGCCCGCATCAGGGCCTCCCGCTCGGCCTGCCCGACGATGCTGCGGGCTTCTTCGAGGGTGAGGTCGTGCCGTCCCAGGTGCATGAGGTTCTCCAAAGGGGTCCGTAGCAGCGGGTTTCGCGCTTGCTTTCCGGTTCATCGGCGCGACCGGTTGGTCCTTGAGATCCGGCTACTGCACGACGATGCAATGTGACCTTCGGCCCTAGTCACAACCCACCCGAAGGTGGACGAACGCCTACTTAGTGGACGGGCCCGCCGTCAGTACGTGGCGGCCAGCCACGGCGCGGCCAGGGCCTCGGCGCCGCTGGTCGGCATGGAGTCGGCACACATGACCAGGCCCATGTCCAGCACCGCGGCCCGGGCCGCGTACGCCGTCTCCTGGTCGAGCTCGTACATGGCCTCGAGCGACAACATGGCGTCTGAGAGGGCCAGCTGGCCGGCCAGCACGGAGATCACCCCGGGGGTGTCGGGCGTCAGGGCGAGGTGGCGGGCGACGGCCCGGCGGGTGCTCTGCACCGAGCAGCTCTCGGCATGGGTGAAGCTGTCCGCCAGGCTGGCGATCCGGGGGGCGGTGAGGGTGGCGATCTCGGCCAGAAGAGGCGTCAGAACGGGCGGTATGTCCACAGCTGGCAGCATGAAACATGCCGTAAATGCCCGCCAGAGGCATTGGTCCCAAGTCGGGCCAATCGGGCACCACTACCATCCTCCGCCCGTGGACGCCCGCACATTCCTCGGTCTCGAGGGCACGCACAATCCCTACCGGTGGGTGCTGCCCATCCAGTCCGGCATCTGCACTCCGCACGGATTCCTGTTCGGTGGGTGCGGCCTGGGCGCCGCCATCACGGCCCTGGAGGCCACGACCGGGCGTCCCGTCGTGTGGGCCACGTGCCAGTACCTGTCCTACGCCCGGCCGCCCGAGGTCCTCGACCTCGACGTCACGGTGGCGGTGGCCGGCCACCAGACGACGCAGGCCCGGGTCACCGGCCACGTCGCCGACCGCGAGGTCTTCACCGTCAACGCCGCTCTCGGCTTCCGGCCCCTGGAGGCCGAAGGCACCTGGGCCGTCGTGCCGGAGGTCCCCGCCCCCGCAGAGTGCGCCCGGCGGGAGCTGCGGTTCGACACCGGCGGGCAGTTCCTCCCGGACCGGTTGGAGGTGCGGGCGGCGGCCGTGCGCAGCCTGTCCGAGCTGCCCGGCCCGGGCATGCCGGGAGGCCGGTCGGCGCTGTGGGCCAAGCTGCCGGACGTCCTCGATCTGTCGGCCGCCGCGTTGGCCGTGCTGGGCGACTACGTACCGTTCGGGATCGGCCAGGCGCTCGGTCTCCAGGCCGGTGGCAACAGCCTGGACAACACCCTCCGGCTCGGCCGCATGGTCCCCACCGAGTGGGTCCTGCTGGACATCCGGGTGCACCAGGTGGTCAACGGCTTCGGTCACGGCGACGTCCACCTCTGGTCCGAGTCGGGGGTCCTGCTGGGCACCGCCAGCCAGTCCACCATCGTCCGGATGTGGCGCTCAGGGCCGACCGGGACCGAGACTTGACCCGTGCACGTCCCGCCGCCTGACCGCCCCCTCGACGAGGCCGAGTGGCGGGCCTTCGTCGACTCCCAGCGCTTCGGCCACCTGATCGCGCCGGGCGCGGGCCGGGCCTGGCCGGTGGTGGCGCCCACCCAGTTCGTGCTGGACGGCGACGAGGTGCTGGCCCACTTCGCCGCCCCCAACCCGGTGCTCGACGCGCTGGCCGACGACCCCCGGGCGGTGATGTCGGTGGCCGGCGACTGGGCCTTCGTGCCGTCGGAGTGGAAGGCGATAGATGACGAGGACCCCGCCCTGGGCATCCCGACCACCTACTACGCCGCGGTGCAGCTGCGGGGTCGGGCCGATGTCCGATCCGACCCGGCCGCCGTCGCCGCCGTCCTGCGCCGCCAGCTCCGGGCCCTGCAGCCGGAGGTGGCCGTCGCCGACCCCGAGGAGGCCCACCCGGCCAAGCTGCGAGCCATCCGGGCGGTGGTGGTCGGGCTGGAGGAGGTGGTCGCCAAGTTCAAGTTCGGCGGCAACGTGGACCGGGCCCACCGCATCGCCGTCGTGGAGAGGCTGGAGCGCCGCCGCGGTCCCGGGGACGTGGCGGCGGCTGCCCACGCCCGCCGCCGCATGGAGCACCAGGCCTGACGCGGCGTCTCAGCCGTCCGAGCGGCGCCCCATCGGGTTGAGGGCGTCCAAGGCGGGGCCTTCGAGGCGCCACGTCGTCCACCCGTCCAGAGGCGTGGCTCCCAGGGAGCGGTAGAAGCCGATCGACGGCTCGTTCCAGTCCAGGACCGACCAGTCCATCCGGGCGCAGCCCTGTTCCACGGCGCGGCCCGCCAACGTCTCCATCAGGGCCCGGCCCAGGCCGCCGCCCCTCTGCTCGGGCTCCACGAACAGGTCCTCGAGATACAGGCTGTGCCGGCCCGTCCAGGTCGAGAAAGCCAGGAACCACAACGCCATCCCCACCACGCGGCCGTCCGCTTCGGCGACGAGCGCGTGCACGATGGCGCCCGGCCCGAACAGGGCCTTGGTGAGCGACTCCTCTGTCGCCACGACGGCGTCCGGCTCCCGCTCGTACTCGGCCAGGCCCCGGATCAGGCGCAGCAGATCGGGGACGTCGTCGGCTCGGGCCTCGCGTATCACCCTCCGGACACTACGGGCGCTCGACTCGAACGGGTGTTCGACGTACCATCTACAGGGTATGGCCGCCGTCGCCCCCCTCAAGCTGGATCTCGAGTGGCCGTCGATCGACGCGACGGTGTTCCACCCCGCCGTCGAGGAGTGGTTCCGCCGGCAGTTCCCGGCCGGCCCCACGGCACCGCAGGAGCAGGGTTGGCCTTCTATCGCGGCGGGCCGGGACACCCTGATCGCGGCGCCGACCGGTTCGGGCAAGACGTTGGCCGGTTTCCTGATGGCCATCAACTCGCTGTACCTGGCCCACCAGGCGGGCGCCGACGTGGCCACGGGCGTGCGCGTGGTGTACGTGTCGCCGCTGAAGGCGCTGGCCGTGGACGTGGCCGAGAACCTCCAGAAGCCCCTGGACGGGATCGCCGCGGTCGCGGCCGAAATGGGCCTGCGCCCGGCACCCGTCGCAGTGGCGGTGCGGACGGGCGACACGTCGCCGGGCGAGCGGGCCGCCTTCGCCCGCCGGCCGCCGGCGTTCGTGGTGACCACCCCCGAGTCGCTCTACCTGCTCCTGACTAGCAGCAAGGGCCGTGCCGCCCTGCGCACCGCCGAGACGGTGATCGTCGACGAGATCCACGCCGTGGCCAGGGACAAACGGGGGGCCCATCTGGCTGTCAGCCTCGAGCGCCTGGAATCGCTCTGCGTCAAGCGGCCCGTGCGGGTGGGGTTGTCGGCCACGCAACGGCCGATCGAGACCGTGGGGCGGCTGCTGGTCGGTGACCGCCCGCTGCCGGAGATCGTCGATGTGGGGCACCAGCGGGTCATGGATCTGGCCTTGGAGATGCCCGGCGGTGAGCTGGAGGCCGTGACGTCGGCGGCCCAGATGAGCGACACGGTGGACCGCATCGCCGAGCTGGTCGGCGGGCACCGCACCACCATCGTGTTCGTCAACACCCGTCGCCTGGCCGAGCGGGTGGCCCACCAGCTGGCCGACCGACTGGGCGACGACGCGGTGTCGGCCCACCACGGCAGCCTGTCCAAGGAGCGCCGGATGCGGGTGGAGAGCCGGCTGCGGGCCGGCGAGCTGCGCGCACTCGTGGCGACGGCGTCGCTCGAGCTGGGCATCGACATCGGCCCCGTCGAGCTCGTCTGCCAGATCGGCTCGCCCCGCAACATCGCCACCTTCCTGCAGCGGGTGGGCCGGTCCAACCACAGCCGCGACGGCGTACCGAAGGGCCGCATCTTCCCTATGACCCGCGACGAGCTGGTCGAGTGCACCGCCCTGCTGGCCGCGGTGCGGGCCGGGCGTCTCGACGCCATCGTCCCGGCCCGGCTGCCACTCGACATCGCCGCCCAGCAGGTGGTGGCCGAGGTGGCGGCGGCGGAGTGGAAGAAGGACGACCTGTTCCGCCTGCTCCGCCGGTCGGACCCGTACCGGGATCTCACCCCGGAGCAATTCGAAGAGGTCGTGGAGCTGGTGTCGGAGGGGATCCAGACGGGTCGGGGCCGGCGCGGCGCCTACCTGCACCACGACCGGGTCAACGGCGAGCTGCGGGGCCGCAAGGGGGCCCGCCTGGCCGCCGCCACCTCGGGCGGGGCCATCCCGGAGACGGGCGACTACCGGGTGGTGGCGGAGCCCGACGACACCTTCGTCGGCACCGTCAACGAGGACTGGGCGGTGGAGTCCTCGGCCGGCGACATCTTCCTCCTCGGCAGCCACTCGTGGCAGATTCGCCGGGTCGAGGCCGGGGTGGTGCGCGTGCGCGACGCGGG
>DATGAX010000135.1:0-7838 GCA_035312965.1 Acidimicrobiales bacterium | reverse complement strand
GAACATGACCATGCCCGGAGCCCTCAACGTGAAGATGGTCGTGATGATGTTGACGGCGGAGAAGATGCCGGAGAAGCCCGTGAGGCCGATACCGACCAGCCACAGGTCGGCGCCCGGGCCGGGCGACCGGATGGCCTCCGTCAGCGGGGCGTAGCCGAACCAGCCGAACTGGGCCGCCCCGTTGTTGGTGAGGAAGCCGGCCAGCAGGAGGGTGAAGCCGCCGAGGTACAGCCAGTAGGAGAGGTTGTTGAACCGGGGGAACGCCATGTCGGGCGCCCCGATCATCAGCGGCACGAAGTAGTTGCCGAAGCCGGCGAAGGCGAACGGGCCGGCGAAGACGAACAGCATGATCGTCCCGTGGATCGTGAACAGCTCGTTGAAGACGTTCTGCGTCACGAAGTGGTTGTCGGGCACGATCAGCTGGGTGCGCATGCCGAGCGCCATGGCGCCGGCGACCACGAAGCCGATGAGGCCGGTGACGATGTAGTTGAGCCCGATCTGCTTGTGATCGGTGCTGGTGATGTACTTGACCAGGCCGGCGGGGCGGGGGCCGGGCACGATCTCCATGAGCGTGCCGGCGCTCTCCTCGGGCGGCTGGGCGGGGCGTTCTTCGAGAAGGGTCATGTCTGCGGATTCAGTCCCTGGATCGTAGAGTCACAGACGGCCGGCGCGTCGTTGGGGCCCCCTGCGGTGGTGACGGAGCAGGCCGGCTGGTTGGCGTACCAAGAGGCGTAGTCCGTGGGGGACAGCACCTGCACGTAGAAGCGCATGTAGGCGTGGTACTGCCCGCAGATGTTGTTGCACTGGCCCGGGTACAGGCCCGGCTGCTTCACGTTGATGTCGAACTTGTTGTCGATGCCGGGGATGAGGTCCCGGTTGAACAGGAAGTCCTTGACGTAGAAGGTGTGCACCACGTCCAGGGACACCACGTGCAGCTGAACCGTCTCGTCGGAGGGGAGGACCAGGACGGGCAGGCCGTTGTTGTCGTTGATGTCGTTGTAGTCGGCCGTTCCGACCTGGACATGCCCGTTGGGGTACACGAAGCGCCAGCCCCACTGGAAGCCCTGCACCTCGATGGCCACCGCCGGGTGGGCGGCCACGACGCCCTGCTTGTTCTCGGCGTTGAACATGAAGCCGAACAGCACCGCCACGATGGCCAGCGGGATGATCGTGTAGGCCGCCTCGATGGGGATGTGGTACTGGAACTGGGCCGGGATCCGGGGCCGGTCGGGGCGGTACCGGTAGCGGACCAGCGCCCAGGCGATGAGGCCGATGACGATGACGCCGATCGGCAGGGCGAACCAGCCGCTGATGCCCCACAGGAGGGTGGCCCAGTGGTCCTGCCTCGTCACACCGTTGGGCGAGCCCCAGTTGGTGCCGGCCGGCAGTCGGATGAGTCGGTCCATATCTGCGCACACATTAAGCAGACCCGCGCCCGGGCACCAACCCACGGCGCCGGCCCTTTTTCCGGAACGATTTCCGCGGGAGGGCGGGAGGCTCTATGCTGGTCGGCCGGCCCGGCGTGCTCAGGCGCGCCCCATCGATCGACCTTCCCGAGGACTCCGCAGTGCGCACCTTCACGCCCAAGCCCGCCGACATCCAGCGTGTCTGGTACGAGGTCGACGCCGATGGTGCCGTGCTGGGCCGGCTGGCCACCGAGGTGGCCCGGGTCCTGCGGGGCAAGCACAAGCCCATCTTCGCCCCCCACGTCGACACCGGCGACCACGTCATCGTGGTCAATGCGGCCAAGCTGCGCATGACCTCGGGCAAGGCGGAGAAGAAGCTGCACTACCGCCACTCCGGCTACCCCGGCGGGCTCACGTCCCGGACCTACGCCGAGCTTCTGGTCACTGACCCCGAGGACACCTTCCGCCGGGCGGTCAAGGGCATGCTGCCCAAGGGCCCGCTCGGTCGGGCCATGCTGCGCAAGCTCAAGGTCTACGCCGGCCCCACCCACCCGCATTCGGCGCAGACGCCCAAGCCGCTGCCCGTCGACCCCCGCGTCCATCGCGCCTCCTAGGAGTCCCAACCCGCCGTGACCAAGCCGCTCGTCCAGTCCACCGGTCGCCGCAAGGCCGCCGTCGCCCGTGTCCGCCTCAGGCCCGGTGGCGGCGCGGTGACCGTCAACAAGCGGCCCCTCGACGAGTACTTCCCCTCCGCCACCCATCGGATGATCATCACCGAGCCCCTCCGCCTGGTGGAGAAGGCCGAGGCGTTCGACGTGGACTGCACCCTCGACGGCGGCGGCATCTCCGGCCAGGCCGGCGCCCTGCGGCTGGGCATCGCCCGGGCCCTGGCCGACCTCGACCCCGAGGTGCGGGTGCCGCTCAAGCGGGCCGGCTTCCTGACCCGCGACGCGCGGGAGAAGGAATCCAAGAAGTACGGCCTCAAGAAGGCCCGCAAGGCGCCGCAGTACTCGAAGCGCTAACCCGCCGCCGGCCTGCCGTGTCGCTGCGCTTCGGCACCGACGGGGTGCGGGGTGTCGCGGGGGTGGATCTGACCGCGGAACTGGTGCTGGCCCTGGGCCGGGCCGCCGCCACCGTCCTGGGCCGGCGGGGCCAGCCGTTCGTGGTCGGCCGGGACACCCGGTGGTCCGGACCCATGCTGCAGGCCGCCTTCTCTGCCGGCCTGGCATCGGAAGGAGTGGACGTCGTCGATCTGGGCGTCCTGCCCACGCCGGCGGTGGCCGACACCGCGCTCGAGACAGCCGGCCCGGCCGCCGTCATCTCGGCCTCCCACAACCCGTTCTCCGACAACGGGGTCAAGCTTCTCGCCGCCGGCGGGCGCAAGCTGACCGACGACGAGGAGGCCGCGGTGGAGGCGGCGGTGGAGGCCGCCATGGGGACGGCCAGGGCCGGACCGGCCCGTACCGCCGGCTCCGGGCCGGGGTCCCCTGTCGGCCGCCGCCTGGGGCGCCTGAGCGCCGATCCCGGAGCGGCCGAGCGGTACTGCGCGGCGGCGGTGGCCGCCCTCGACGGTCGCTCGCTCGGCGGGTTGCCGGTGGTGATCGACTGCGCCCACGGGGCGGCATCGATCACCGCCCCGGCCATCTTCGAGACGGCCGGCGCCAACCTGGTGGGCGTCCTCGGCGCCGACCCCGACGGCTCCAACATCAACGAGGGCTCCGGCAGCACCGATCCCGCCGCCCTGGCCGCCCTCGTCCTGGAGTCAGGCGCGGCGGCCGGTCTGGCCTTCGACGGCGACGCCGACCGGGTCATCGCAGTGGACGAGCGGGGTCAGGTGGTCGACGGTGACCGGCTCCTCGCCCTCTTCGCCACCGACCTCCACGAGCAGGGCCGGCTGCGCGGCCCGGGTGTGGCGGTGACGGTGATGTCCAACCTGGGGTTCCACCGGGCCATGGCGGCGCACGGGATACAAGTGGCGGCCACCCCGGTCGGGGACCGCCACATCCTCGCCGCCCTGGAAGAGCGGGAGTGGGTCCTCGGCGGGGAGCAGTCGGGCCACATCGTCTTCCGGGACCTGTTCCCCCACGTCGCCCCGACCGGCGACGGGGCCCTCAGCGGCCTGCTCCTGCTCGACCTCCTGGTGCGGTGGGGCCGCCCCTTGTCGGTGGCGGCCGGGGCGGCCATGGAGCAGATGCCCCAGGTCCTGCGCAACGTCCGGGTGGCCGGTCAGCGGGAGCTGCAGGAGGCCCGGGCCCTCTGGGACGAGGTCGGCCGGGTGGAGGCCGAGCTGGGCGACGCCGGGCGGGTGCTGCTCCGACCCAGCGGCACCGAGCCGCTGGTCCGGGTGATGGTGGAGGCTCCCACCGAGGCGGCCGCCGCGGCCGCCGCCGACCGCCTGGTGGCCGCGGTCGAGGCGGCGCTCGGGCCCGGTCGGGCCTGAACCGGCCTGAACCGGCCTGACCCGGCCTGACCGGGCCTGACCCGGCGACACTATGGTCCTGCGATGATCCACGGACCGGCCCGCCCGCGGTGAGCGCCCTCGACTCCATCCTCGACGCGCTGCGCCTCGAACCGGACGGGCCGGACCGCTACCGGGCGCCCAACGTGGACCTGGGCCACGCCGTGGTGTTCGGCGGCCAGCTGCTGGCCCAGTCCATCGTCGCCGCCCGCATCGGCCAGGAGGAGAAGCTGGTCAAGACCCTCCACACCGTCTTCGCCCGTGGTGCCGCCCCCGACCGGCCGGTCGAGATAGAGGTCGACCGGATGAGCGCCGGCCGCTCCATCGGTACTTGTGCCGTCACCATCAGCCAGGAGGGGCGCCTCTGCACCCGCTCGCTGGTGCTGCTCTCGGCGGCGGAGCCGGACTTCATCCGCCACTCCGACGACCACCCCACGCTCCCTGACCTCCCGCCCCGCCCCGACCGCCCGCTCGAACGGGGCGAGTGGGCCATCGAGGTGGTGGGCGGCGTCGACATCAGCGACCCGGATGCGGTGGGGCCGCCCGAGCTGGACGTGTGGACCTGCTTCCCGGGGGCCCCGGAGGACGCCGCCCTCGACCAGGCCCTCCTCAGCTTCCCCACCGACGGCTTCCTGATCGGGGCGGCCATGCGGCCCCACGCCGGGGTGGGCCAGGCCCAGGCCCACGTCACGATCAGCACCGGGGTCATCAGCCACACCCTCACCTTCCACGATCCCTGCCCGGCCGGCGACTGGTTCCTGATGGCGCAACGCAGCGTGCACGCGGGCGGAGGGCGGGCCTACGGGACGGCCCACGTCTACCGTCAGGACGGGCGGCTGGCCGCCTCCTTCGTGCAGGACAGCATGATCCGGCCCAAGACGGGCTCCGGATCACTCTGAGTCAGGGCGCCCTTCCCCGTCCGGCGCGGCCGGTGCATCGAGGAGCGAGGCGGGCACCAGGTTGGACCAGCCCTCACCCGGCCAGCGGAACCAGCCCGACGATGCAGAAGTCCCGCCGTCGGGGTGCAGCGTGGTCCCGGTGACGTAGGACGCCAGGGCGGAGGCCAGGAACACGACACAGCCGGACACGTCGGCCGGGGTCCCGGCCCGGCCCATTGGAATGGCCGCCCGGACGCTGCCGGCGGACACCGCGCCGGCGGGGGCCAGCCGGCCCAGGTTGGGGACGGGGACGTAGTCGGGGGCGACGTTGTTGACCCGGATCCCGTCGGGGGCCAGCTCGACGGCGAGCGTGCGGCCGAATTGCTCCACGGCGGCCTTGGCCGCCGAGTACACGGCGTAGCCGGGGGCGGCGCGGTGGGCCTCGATGGTGGAGATGTTGACGATGCTGCCGCCCCGGCCGCCGGCCCGGATTCGGGGCACAGCCAGCGAGCAGGCGTGCAGCACGTGGACGAAGTTGGCCCGCAGGAGGGCCTCCCATCCCTTCGGCGTGGTGTCGGTGAAAGCCGCCCTGAACGTGCCGCCGGCCACGCTGACCAGCGTGTCGAGCCGGCCCCACCGCCGGTCGGCGGCGGCGAACACCTCCTGCAGCACGGCCGGTTCCCGCACGTCGCCGTGCACCACCTCGATCCCGTCCACCGATCCCACCAGCTCGGCGATGGCTTCCTCGTCGCGGTCCACCACCGCCACCCGAACGCCGTTGGCCGCCAGATCGCGGGTGATGGCCAGACCTATCCCGCCGGCGCCACCGGTGACCACCGCCACGGTGCCGTGGAGGCCGGCCCGCTCCTCGAACCAGCCCATCGGCGGCCGACCGCGCCCCTCCGGCCGGTCAGCGCAGCCGGCCGGTGAGGAACTGCGCCACCGGCTCGGCCGTCGGATAGGAGCCGGTGAGGCCCGATCCGATGTAGCCGGCGTCCGAGATGAGCACCTCGCCGCTGATGGCCGACGCGGCGTCGCTGCAGAGGAACACCAGGGGGTAGGCCTGTTCCAGGGGGGTGGACGCGTCGATGCCGGCGTCGCTGCGGTAGTCGGCGCCGAAGCCCAGCCACAGATCCTTGTTGGCCTGGGCCAGGGGGGTGTCGGTCGGCCCCGGGCAGATGGCGTTGATCCGGATGCCCCGCTTGAGGAGCGGGTAGGCCTCGCGGGCCACGTAGGCGCAGATGGCCTCCTTGCTCCACATGTAGTCGGCCCGGCCGTGGTCGGCGATCCACTGGGCGGCCGAATCGAAGTCCGGTGTGTCCAGGTACTCCTTGAGGAGCTCCAGGTCGGCCAGCCAGCCCAGGCCGGCGGCCGAGGAGATGAACCCGATGGCCGAACCCCGCGGCAGCGCGTCGGCGGCCAGGAAGCGCTCGATCATGTGGCGGTGCCCGATGAAATTGATCTTCTCGATGCCGGGGGTGCCATCGGCCACGCCGGCGCACAGGAAGAGGGCGTGCACCGGACCGCCGCACTCGTCCACCGCGGCGTCGATCGACGCCCGGTCGGCCATGTTGACCCGGAGGGCCTTGGCCCCCGGCAGGGTGCACTCGGCCACGTCCATGACGACCACTTCGGCCCCGGCGTCGAGGACCAGCTGGGCCAGCGCCGCCCCCATGCCCGTGGCCGCGCCGACCACCAGGACCCGCTTGCCGTCGTAGCGGAACGCGTCGAACAGGCTCATGCCTTCTCCCTCCCTAGATGCGACATTGCGTACCGCAAATGTCCGGCCGAAGTCGAGTCCGGCCGGGCCGGTCAGCCGATGACCGACTCGAGCGACGCGCCCGCCTCGGCCGAGCCGGGGCCGGACGAGCTGCGCAGCCGGACCTCCTTGAGCAGGAAGGACAGCAGGAAGGCCAGGACGGCCATCGGGGTGATGTACAGGAACGACTCGTGCATCCCGTAGACGAAGGCGTGGTGGTGAGCCTGCGCCCCGGGGCCGTACCGGTGCACGAAGCGGGGGAGGCTCTGCTTGCTCTTCAGGAACAGGACGGCCCCGAGGACGGCGGCGCCGATGGCGCCTCCCAGTGTCCGGAAGAAGGTGACCGAAGCCGTCCCGACGCCCATGTACCGCATGGGCACCGAGTTCTGCACCGCGATCACCAGGATCTGCATGAACAGACCCATGCCGGCGCCGATGACGAAGAGCATCCCGGCCAGCGCCCAGGCCGACGTGGCGACCGTGATGGTCGTCATCAGGGCCATGCCGCCGGCCAGCACCGCGTTGCCGACGACGACGAAGACCTTGTAGCGGCCGATCCGGGAGACCATCCGGCCGGAGGTGATCGACGTGAGCAGCACCCCGGCCAGCATCGGCAGCAGCCGCAAGCCCGATTCCGTCGGCGAGATGCCCCGCACCTGCTGGAAGTACAGGGGCAGGAACAACAACGCCCCGAACATCACGGTCCCGCTGATGAAGCCGAGGGAGTTGGCCACCGCGAACACCCGGTTGCGGAACAGGTGCAGCGGGATGATGGGCTCGGCCGCCCTCGTCTCCCACCACCCGAAGGCGACCAGCAACAGCACGCCCGGGACGATGTAAGCCCACGACGTGGCCGTCATCCGGGCCGCCGCGCTGGCCAGCTGGACGCCGACCAGGACGAGGGAGACCCCGCCGACGATGAGCAGAGAGCCGGCGATGTCGATCTTGGAATGGGGCGCCCGGCGGTCCTCCTTGAGGACCCGGTTGACGAGTACGAGGCCGAAGGCGCCGATCGGCAGGTTGACGTAGAACACCCACCGCCAGGACGCCTGGTCGACCAGGAAGCCGCCGAGCAGCGGTCCGATCACGCTCGACAGGGCGAACACGGCCCCGAAGTAGCCCTGGTAGCGGCCCCGCTCGCGGGGGGCGATGACGTCGCCGATGATGGCGAAGGCCAGCGTCATCAGACCGCCCGCGCCCAGGCCCTGTATGGCCCGGAACGCGATCAGCTGGTACATGTCCTGCGCCGCTCCGGACAGGGCGCTCCCGGCCAGGAATATGACGATGGAAGCCTGGAAGATGCGCTTGCGCCCGAACTGGTCGCTGATTTTTCCGTA
>DATGAX010000134.1:0-2705 GCA_035312965.1 Acidimicrobiales bacterium | reverse complement strand
ATAAGCTCCACGGCTCACCCCTGTTCAATCCGTGGTTCACTTCGGCGGTAAGAGCACCGTCGTGATCGTTCGGTCCAACTCGGTCAGGACACAGACCCGCTTCTGGCCGTGTCCGTACTCAGACAGGATGCGTCCCCCCTCATAGACCGCCAGATCGTTGGCCCAGCGCTGCGCGAAGCTTCCCTCGCCCCAGTCCCCGGCGAGATGCCGCAGCAACAGTGTTACGGGGTTGATGTGCAGCTCCTTCAGGAGCGCCGCTGCTCGTTCGGTGATGATCAGCTGGCCGAGGGGGAAGAGGACGGCCACGTGGCCTCCATCTCTGACGCCCGCCTGAGCGGGTGGCGGGCATCCTCGCCGACCGCGTCCTGAGCCACATCCGGCCGCGGAGGGTCAGGGTCAAGGGAGGAAGGACAAAGGATCCTGGACGAGCGCCAGCGTCCCCGCAGGGGCGGACAAGATGCTTTGACCACCTTGTAACTGTTCAGTCACCTTGGCCCCTGGGGGACGCCGCGACGGCGGGAAAATGTTCGGCGGGGCTGCCCGCCGACGCCGTCACACCCTTGGCACTCGAGGCCGTTTTTCAGTCTGGCGCCGGGCCCGCTTCGTCGGGTTGCGCACCGTTGCCACGAGCACGCCGGTCAGATTCCTCGGATCCCAACCGGACCCACGGGCAGCCCCCTCGGGAAGCTACGCCGATCCGGCAGGAGGGAGCCAGGGATGCAAGCACCGGTGGAGATCGCCGTCGACGAGGTCGAGCAGGTGGTGGCCCGGGTCGCCGGAATCGATGTGGCCAAGGCCAGCGGCATGGTCTGCACCCGGCTGCCGCACGAGTCGGTGCCCGGTCGGCGGGTGACCCGGGTCTGGCCGGTGAAGTCCACGACCGCGGCGCTGGCAGAGCTGGCCGACCACCTGCGCGCTCAGGGCATCGAGCGCATCGTCATCGAGTCGACCTCGGATTACTGGCGGCCGTTCGTCTACCTGTTGGAAGCCGCCGGCCTGTCGGTGTGGCTGGTCAACGCCGCGCAGGTGAAGCACGTGCCGGGGCGGCCCAAGACCGACAAGCTGGACGCGGTGTGGCTGGCCAAGCTGGCCGAGAAGTCGATGGTCGCGCCCAGCTTCGTGCCGGCCGAGCCGATGCGGCAGGTGCGGGACCTGGCCCGGGCCCGCTTCGACCTGGTCGAGGACCGTGCCCGGGTCAAGCAGCGAGTGGAGAAGCTGCTCGAGGACGCGCTCATCAAGATCTCATCCGTGCTCACCGACGTCCACGGGGCCTCCGGCCGGGCGATGCTCGAGGCGCTGATCGCCGGGCAGCGCGATCCGAAACTCCTGGCCGAGCTGGCCCGGGGACGGGCCCGGGCCCGCCGGGCGGAGCTGGAGGCGGCCTGCTCCGGCCGGTTCACCGACCACCACGCCCGGCTGGCCCGGCTGCTGCTGAACCAGATCGACGAGCTCGGCCGCCACATCGAGGCGGTGACTGCGCTGCTCGATGAGGCGATCGCCGCCCTGCCCACACCGGCACCGCACCCCACCGGTGGTGGCACCGCCGACGCGGGCACCGCCAGCGGGAGCACGGCCGACACCGGTCCAGCCGGCTACGCCTCCGCAGTCGAGCGCCTCTGCCAGATCCCCGGCGCCGGTCCCGACAGCGTGCGCGCGGTCATCGGCGAGATCGGCCTGGACATGTCGGTCTTCGGCACCGCCCGGCGGCTGTGTTCCTGGGCCAAGGTCTCTCCGCGCACCGTGGAATCGGGTCGCAAGAAGAGCCGGGCCAGCACCGGCAAGGGCAACCGCTACCTCAAGGCCGCGCTCGGGCAGATGGCCGTGGGCGCGGCCAAGACCGACACCTTCCTCAGCGAACGCTACCGGCGGCTGGTCAAACGGATGCCCAAGGCCAAGGCGCGGGCTGCACTGGCACGGTCCATCCTGGTGATCATCTTCCACCTGCTCGCCGACCCCACCGTCGAGTTCGCCGACCTCGGCGCCGACTTCTACACCCGCCGCATCGATAAGGAACGCCGCGCCCATCAGCTCACCCGCCAGCTGCAGGCCCTCGGCTACACCGTCGCCCTGACCCACGCAGCCTGACCGCCGCGACACCTCGACCCCCTCGATCGACCGGGGTCACCTCGCCACGCCTTCTCACGCCTATTTTCCCAGGGCCATTGCATAGTCAGGGACGAGCGCCTGACCTGCGGGTTTAGGGCGGGCACGGGTCGTGTGGTGATGTGAGGGTGTCTAGATCCTTGATCACCAGCGAGAAGGCCCGTGCCCGCGTCCTCATCTTCCCTGTCTCCGCTCGTCGGCACGATCACCGGGGCCGCCGTCCCGACCGAGGAGCTGTCGGCGGCCCAGTCGATTCGGCTGCTGCAGGCCCTCTCGACGGTGCCTGACCCCCGTCGGCGCCGCGGTCGCCGTTACAGCCTGCAATCGATCCTGCTGGTCGCGATCTCCGCGGTCTTGGCCGGTGCCCGCTCCTATGCCGCGATCGCCGACTGGGCCGTCCTGGCCAGGCCGGCGGTCGGAGTGTGCGGCCGGTCGCCGTCGGGCGCGACGATCCGGCGCGTTCTACTGGCCGTCGATCCGGTCGCGGTCGAGGCGGCGCTGACCGCGTGGGCGCTGGCCTGCCGCGACGCTGCGACCGCTCCCGCCGGGCCGGCGTTGCTGCCGCGCAACCAGCGGCGGCAGGTGCTGGCAGTCGATGGCAA
>DATGAX010000133.1:0-3179 GCA_035312965.1 Acidimicrobiales bacterium | reverse complement strand
GGACGCACCGGTCGACCCGTCGTCGCGGGCGATGCCGACCGACACCGAGAGGAAGAACTCGCCGCCGTCGAGCTCGAAGGGCTCGTCGAAGGCCCTCTCCAACCGCTCGGCGGCCAGGCCGACGCTCGTGCGTGGCGCGGCCGGCAGGATGACGGTGAACTCGTCGCCGCCGAACCGGGCGACGAAGTCGCGCTCCGACATCGAAGCCCGGATCCGGTGGGCGGCTTCCACCAGAATGCGATCACCGGTCGGATGGCCGAGGCTGTCGTTGATCCATTTGAACCGGTCGAGGTCGACGAACATCACCGCCACCCGCCCGCCGCCCGAGGTGAGCCGGTACTGCAGCTCCTCGAGGAAGCGCGTCCGGTTGGGCAAGCCCGTCAGCGGATCCACCTGGGCGGCGAGGGCCAGCGCGGCCTCGGCCTGCTTGCGCTCGATGGCGAGCGACGCCAGATCGCCGGCCACCTTGACAGCGCCGATCTCGTCGTCGTCCGGCGTGTGCGGGATGTTCCGGTACAGCGCGAACGTGCCGATCACCTGGCCGGCTCCGTTCTTGAGCGGGAACGACCACACCGAGCGGAGTTGGAATTCCCGGGCCTGGTCGACGAAAGCGGACGTCAGCGGGTCGCTGAGGGTATCGTGCACCACGACGACGTCGCCCGTCGCAGCGGCGGTGGCGCACGAGCCCAGGCCCCTCACGACGGGCAGCCCGTCGATGGCGTCGGTGTACTTCCGGGGCAGAGAGGGCGCCGCGGCGTGGCGCAGCGTCCGCTCCGCTTCATCCACCAGCAGTATCGAGCAGGCGGCATCGGGAAGCCTCTTCTCCACTTCCAGGCAGAGCGCTTCGAGCGTGGCCGTCAACGGTTCGTCTCGGGCCACCCGCTCGAGGATGCGCTGGTAGTCGGACAGATCCTGCAAAGCCCGCTCCTGGCTCTCCTCGGCCCGCCGCCGGTCGGTGATGTCGTGGCAGTAGCCGACCATCCGGACCACCACCCCATCCCGCTCTTCGGCGACGTCGCCTCTGGCCTGCACCCACCTGGTCTCGCCGTTGGCGTGCACGATGCGGTATTCGTGCTCGAAGGACGTCAGGTTCTGGACCGCCTCCACCACGGTGCGGTTGACCCGCTCCCGGTCGTCGGGATGGACCAGGAGGTCGTAGTCGGGGTTGCGCATCGGCCCGGCCTCGCCCTCTATGCCGTAGATGCGCTTCAGCTCCGCCGACCACAGCACCGCATCCGACCCCACCTCCCAGCTCCACGTGCCGATGTGGGCTATGCGCTGGGCCTCGGCCAGACGGTTCTCGCTCACCCGCACCGCTTCGTCGGCCCGCCGGCGATCCGATTGGTCGCGGATGGCGATCAGCACCTGGCCTCCACCGGTGAGATCCAGCGGGGACAGGCTGATGTCGACCGGCACCCTGGTGGAGTCCTTCCGGCGCAGGGTGAGGGGGCGGCCGCCGCCCATAGCCCTCCGCCGGGGGTCGGCGGCGAAGTCCACCCGGTGACCCAGATGGGCCGCCCGCCGGTCGTCCGGTACCAGCATCTCCACCTTCTGGCCGAGCAACTCGTCGCGTCCGTAGCCACTCAGGCGCTCCAGCTCGTGGTTGACCAAACCGATCTTGCCGCCCAGGTCGACCACGACCAGAGCGTCGGGCGCATACTCGACCAGCCGGCGCAGTCGGGCCTCTGAGATCTCGAGCTCGTCCTGCACCCTGGCCCGGTCCATGACGGCGCCGAGGTGGAAACCGAGGTGGGCCACCAGGTCGATGACCTCCTGGTCGGGTGCGATCGGGAGGGGGCAGAAGAATTCCATCGCCCCTTCGATGCCGCGGGCCCCGATGATCGTGAAGCCGATGGCGGCGGCCACTCAGGTCGTCGGCCCGGGCCAGCCCGGCTCCGACTCGAGGTCAGCGGTCCACGACGGTTGGCCGGTGGCCAGGATCCGCCCGGCCAGGCCGACGCCGGGACCGAACCGCGTCCGGCTCATCACGGCGATGAGCTCCGAGTGGCGGCCCGCATCGTCGTCCTGCCATATCCCGGTCGACACCAGGGCGTCGCCCTCCGGGGTGATGGCCAGAACGTGGCCGATGGGCCAGGCCGTCTCCTCGCTGACCAACTTCAACGTGGACCGGAGGGCCTCGTCGACCGACGTGGCGGCCATGACCGCCGACGCGACGACTCTGATGCGATGGGCCAGACCCTCGTTGTCGCTTCCGCTCATCCAGCCGGTGGCCTCCCCCGGAACGCACCGAATCTAGTCGTAATGCCTCCGGCCGGCATCGGCAGCAGGCGTCCCCGTTGACGCGCCGCCTCCCTCGGCCAGCCGTCGACGCGTCAGGTGTACTCTTCGCTCTGCATCCGGTCGAGGGCCCGGCGGATCTCGGAGGCCCGGAAGCGGCGGTGGCCGCCGAGGGTCCGGACAGCCGTGATCTTGCCGGCCCGGGCCCAACGGGTCACGGTCTTGGGGTTGACCCGGAACAGAGCGGCCACCTCCGCCGGGGTGAGGAGGGCGTCGGGCTCGAGCTCGTTGTCCATCGTGTTTACCGTCCCTTGAGGCGCTTGCGCCGGTTGTCCGATTTCAGGCACCAACGTAAGAGACGCCCCCCTTTGCCGTACATGGTCCGGTTGGGTCAATTTCCCCGCCAATTCGGACTAGGCCGCGGGATGCGGACGAACCGGAACTAGTCCGAGCTGGTCCCCCAAACGGTCAATTCAGGTCATGGACGCAGAGGGCGCACGAGCCGATGATCGAACATGACCGAGGAGGACGCCGGAATGTTCGACCCAGTGCATTTCATCCCGGAGCGGCGGCGGGTGGCCGGCGTGACGGCCTGCGCCTCCCCCTATGAGCTGGCATGGCGGGAGTCGCACTGCGGCAAGACGCTGTCCGAGGCCATCGAGTCCGTGCGCGCCCAGCTGGAGGTCACCTATGACCTGGCGTCGTCGCTCGTGTGGGCCGAGGTGGAGGCCGACGCGCCGAGGCTGCCGGCGCGATAACCCGCCGCGGCCCGGCGTCGACGCCCCGGCCGGTCAGGCGGGGTGGACGGCGAGCTTGAACTCGAGGGCCAACGCCGGCTTGCGCAGCTTCCAGATCACGGCGTCGAAGGTGAAGTGCAGCGCGCCGACGGTGTAGAGCACGGCGTTGTAGGCCGACCCGTGGACGTGGTCGTGCGCCGCCAC
>DATGAX010000132.1:0-2009 GCA_035312965.1 Acidimicrobiales bacterium | reverse complement strand
ATCGACTGGCCGAGGGCCTGGCCGCCGAGGTGCACCTCATGCGTTGAGCTGGGGTGGGCGATGCGGGAGAGGCCGGAGGCTGTTGCCGGCCCCTCCCGCACCATTGGGGAGATCGCTCATCGAGGCGCGGCTCAGGGGATGGTGGGGACCTGTCCTGCGCTCTCCTGGGCCTCTCGTGCCGCGCTTTCGCCAGCCTCATGGGTGGCGTCCTCGTTGGGATGGAAGGTGCCGCCCGGGGCGGCGGTGCTCGGGGCCGCGGCGCTCGGGGCCGACGGCGCGGTCGTCGTGGAGGTCGTCTGAGCCGTCGCTGCGCTTCCGGTGAACAGGTAGGCACCCAGGGCGCCGCCTGCGATCGTCGAGCCGACCATCGCGGTGGCGATGACGGCTTTTCGGATGGGGTTCATCTCTTCTTCTCCTCGTGGGTTGGGCTCGAACCGTTCGGACCCACCTGCAGATTGAGGTCCCGAGATCAACCCACCCTTGGCGGTTCCTGGGAAGGCCCTCCGAGTCTTGGATGCCGAGGTGCGGGCCGCGGGCCAGGCGGTGTTGGATGGGGACATGCGATTTCCTGCCGCCTGGCGGGCCGCGGTCCTGGCTGCGGCGGTCGCCGGCGCGTCCTGCTCGTCGGGCTCCTCGGGCCCGAAGCGGGGGAGCACAGCGCCGGCCACGACGTCGGCGACACGCTCGCCGGCCTCGACCGCGCCGGCCGTGAAGACGCCAGGCTGGACGACCTACTTCCACGACGCGGGCCGGAGCGGCGTGGCACCGGACGGTCCTGCCTCTCCTGCCTCCGTGCACCGGCTGTGGACCTCGGCCGCGCTGGACGGCGACGTCTACGCGCAGCCTCTGGTCGTCGGCGACCGGGTCATCGTGGCCACAGAGAACGACACCGTGTACGCCCTCCGGGCCGATAGCGGTGCCGCGCTGTGGAGCACCCACCTGGGAACCCCGGTTCGATCGAGCTCGCTTCCTTGCGGCAACGTGGACCCCGTCGGCATCACCTCGACGCCGGTCGTCGATACCGGCGCCGGACGCGTCTACGCCGCGGGCATGGTGCAGCCGGCCCAGCACCTGCTCTTCGCCCTCGATCTCGCGTCGGGATCGATGGTGTCTTCGGCCCCGGCCGATGCCCCTGGTGCCCAGCCGACGACGCACAACCAGCGCGGCGCCCTGGCGCTGGCTGCCGGCCAGGTCCTGATTCCCTTCGGCGGTCGGTTCGGCGACTGCGGCACATACCACGGACAGCTCGTGGCTGTTCCCGTCACTCCCGCCGGGCTGGGGACGCCCGCCGCATACACGCTGCCGTCGTCGGGAAGGGCCGGTTTCTGGGCTCCCGCAGGCCCGGTGGTGGCGGCCGACGACAGCATCTTCATCTCGAGCGGCAACAGCGCAGCCACGGGTGCCTACGACTACGGCAACAGCGTGCTGCACCTCAGTGCGAACTTGAAGCTGCTCGACTCCTTCGCCCCCTCGAACTGGGCCGCGCTGAACTCGACCGACACCGACCTGGGCTCGACCAACCCTGTGCTGGCCGGGAACTCCCGCGTCTTCCAGGTGGGCAAGTCGGGCACCGGGTTCCTGCTGGACTCCGGCCACCTGGGCGGGATCGGCGGCCAGCTCTCGACCGCCAGCGTCTGCGACGGCCCCTCCCTGGGGGCCGTCAGCCACGACGGCGCGACGCTGTTCATTCCCTGCTCCTCAGGCGTCGCCGCCGTCGTCGTGACGGGCGACCGCCTGAGCGTGAGATGGACGGCGGGGGCGCCGGTGCCGGGTCCGCCCATCGTGACCACGGGCGCGGTGTGGACGGTGGCCACGGGTTCGGGTGGTCTCCTCGCCCTGGATCCGTCGACGGGGAGCCGGCTCGCCTCGCTCCCGATCGGCACCGTCCCCTCCCGGTTCACGTCCCCGGCCGCAGGGGGAGGACGCGTCCTCGTCGCCGCCAGCCGGACCGTGATGGCCTTCGGGGACTAGAACCGATGGCCTGGAACATCGGGGCCCGGCGGTGGCGG
>DATGAX010000131.1:0-4654 GCA_035312965.1 Acidimicrobiales bacterium | reverse complement strand
CTCCACCGGAGGCGTGGTCCTCGACAAGCCGATCGTGGCCATGGCCGCCACCCCGTCCGGCCACGGCTACTGGCTGGTCGCGTCGGACGGCGGCATCTTCAACTACGGCGACGCCCGGTTCCACGGATCGCTCGGCGCCGTCCACCTGGACGCCCCGATAGTCGGTATGGCGCCGACCCTCGACGGCGGCGGGTACTGGCTGGTGGCGTCCGACGGCGGCATCTTCGCCTTCGGCGACGCCAAGTTCCACGGCTCGATGGGCGGCCAGCACCTCAACAAGCCGGTCGTCGGCATCGCCCCCACCCTGGGCGGTGGCGGGTACTGGCTGGTGGCGTCGGACGGTGGCATCTTCGCCTTCGGGGACGCCAAGTTCTTCGGCTCGACCGGATCGGTCACGTTGACGCAGCCCATCGTCGGCATGGCCCCCGCCTCAAGCGGCCGCGGCTACTGGTTCGTGGCCCACGACGGCGGGGTGTTCAACTACGGCCCCGACGCCAAGTACTACGGGTCGGGTAGCGGCTCGGGCGAACCGGTCGTCGCCATGGCCGAGGGCTGAGCCACTCGCGAGCGGCCCGGCCGGCGATCAGAACCGATCGATCTCGCCGGCCGGGCCCATCACGAACTCGGGGGCCTGGCGCGGGTCCAGCCACCGCAGCACCTGGTCGAGCTGGGCCAACGGGATGCTGACACAGCCGTTGGTAGGCGATCCGGTGTCGGCGTGGAGGAAGATGGCGGAGCCGGCTCCCTTGGCGACCGCCGGGATGTTGTAGTCGATCACGGCGAAGCTCGGGTACGGCACCGTCTCCTTCCAGAGCGCCTCGCTACCGCCCCCGAAAGGCGGCTGGCTGTCACACGGGACGTGCTGGAACGTGTTGTAAGCAGGAGAGCCGGGGTCCTCGTCCCACCAGTCGCCGCAGACCAGGCGGTGGTAGGGCTCGCGCACCCCGGGATCGGGGGCGTTGCCGTAGATGACGGGGCCCAGCCCGTACATGCCGGTCGGGGTAGTGCCGTCCCCCTCGACGTGGTGGTCGGAGAACCCGTTCTCCCCGATCACGGCCGGCCACGGGCCGCCGGCCGGCTCCCAGCAGGCGCCGGACCGCTGCCACAGCTCGAGCGTGGCGGCCGTGGTGACCCACCCGGCCGCCACGACCGTCACCAGTTGGCGAGCCGGCCCGGTACGGGCCAGCTGCGAGGCCACCCCGGCCGGGCAGCCGCCGGCCGCTGACACCTTCAGCGCCGGGCCGATCGTCGTCGGCGGCACCGCCGCGGTGGCCGGCGCGGCCGGCGGGGCCGGACGGGCTGCTCCGCATCCGGCCAGGATCGCCACGGCTGCCACCGCGGCCAGCGCTTCCCTACCATTCATAGATGCCTGGTAGACGCTACCGGCCGCGGGTGCGGATACTGCTCGCGGGGCTCGCTGCGTCGGGGCTGGCGGGGTGCTCCGGGGCCAACCACCATGCCGATCAGGCCGGGCCGCCCGTGACCAGCGCCTCGACCGCACCCACCCCGACCGCGCCGACCACCGCGGCGTCGACCAGAACCGCGCCGGCCCCGACCGGGGCGACACCCCCGGCGCCCCCCGCCTTCGCCTACACGATCGGCACGGTCACCGCCTCCGACCTGCCCTTCACGTGGCGGCCCGGGTGCCCGCTCCCGCCCAGCGCCCTGCGCCTGCTGCAGGTGACCTACTGGGGCTTCGACGGCCGGGCCCACCCGGGCCGGATCGTCGTCAACCAGGCCGTTTCCGGCGCCGTCGTCCAGGTCTTCCGGACCCTGTACGAGCACCGGTTCCCCATCCACCAGATGGTCCCCCAGGACGCCTTCCACGGCGACGACAACGCCGCCGCCGCGGCCGACGACACGTCGGGGTTCAACTGCCGCGCCGCAGTGGCCCCCGGGCCGCCCCAATGGTCGGCGCACGCCTTCGGCGAGGCCATCGACGTCAACGACGTCGAGAACCCCTACGTCTACGGGGCCACCGTCATCCCGCCGGCGGGGCGGGCCTACCTCGATCGCGCCGACGTGCGCACCGGTATGGCCGAGCCGGGCGGCATCCTCGTCGAAGCTTTCGCATCGGTCGGATGGCAGTGGGGCGGGCGGTGGTCCCCCGGCACCGACTACCAGCACTTCTCGTCCACGGGCGGCTGAGGGTAACTTCAGAGGGATATGGACATAAACGGGACTTCATCGATCGTCACCGGGGGCGCGTCCGGGCTGGGGGAAGCGACCGTCCGGTCGCTCGCCGGCCGCGGGGCGCGCGTCGTGGTGCTCGACATGCAGGACGACAAGGGGGAGCTGCTGGCCAAGGAGGTCGGCGGCGTCTACGTGCACGCCGACGTGACCAACACCGAAGAGGTCGTCGCCGCGGTGGAAGCGGCGAAGGAGCTCGGACCGCTCCGTTCCCTGGTCAACTGCGCGGGGGTGGGGAGCGCCAGCCGCACGATCGGCCGGGACGGCACGTACGAGTCGGCGTTCAACCTCGACCATTTTTCCCGGATCATCGCCATCAACCTGGTCGGCACCTTCAACTGCATCCGGCTGGCCGCCACGGCGATGTCGCGGACCGAGCCCCTCGCCGACGGGGAGCGGGGCGCCGTCGTCAACACGGCTTCGCTCGCCGCCTTCGACGGCCAGATCGGCCAGGCCGCCTACTCCGCCTCGAAGGGCGGCGTCGTCGGCATGACCCTGCCGATCGCCCGCGACCTGGCGGTCGTCGGCATCCGCATCAACACCATCGCCCCGGGCCTCATCGACACCCCCATCTACGGCCAGGGCGAGGCGTCGGAGGCCTTCAAGGACAAGCTCAAGAAGGACGTCGTCTTCCCCGACCGTCTCGGCCGCCCGGAGGAGTTCGCCAGCCTGGCCCTCGAGCTGATCACCAACAGCTACATGAACGGCGAGACCATCCGCATCGACGGCGCGGCGCGCCTCCAGCCGAAGTAGGTACCCATGGCCATCATCGAGGTTTCCACCGAGGGGCACATCGCCACCATCACCATCAACCGGCCGGAGGCCCGCAACGCCGTCAACGGCGACGTGGCCCTCGGCATCGAGGAGGCCATCGACCGCCTGGAGGGCGACGACGATCTCTGGCTCGGGATCCTGACGGGGGTGCCCCCGGTGTTCTCCGCCGGCGCCGACCTCAAGGAGATCAACGCCGGCCGGGCCGGTGCCCTCCAGACCAAGCGGGGCGGCTTCGCCGGCATCACCACCCGGGAGCGGGCCAAGCCCATCATCGCCGCGGTGGACGGGCCGGCGCTGGCCGGCGGCACGGAGATCTGCCTGGCGTGCGATCTGATCGTGGCGTCCACCAGCGCCCGCTTCGGCATCCCCGAGGCCAAGCGCTGCCTGGTGGCGGCCGGCGGTGGCCTGTTCCGCCTGCCGCGCAAGATCCCGTTCAACATCGCCATGGAGCTGGCCCTGACCGGCGACCCCATCGACGCCGAGCGGGCCCACCACTTCGGCCTGGTCAACTACCTGGCCGAGCCGGGCCGGGCTCTGGACCGGGCCAAGGAGCTGGCCCACCAGATCGAGGCCAACGCTCCGGTGGCGGTGCGGGCCTCCCGCCGGGTGGTGCTGGCGGCCGCCATCGCCGACGAGGCGACCGGGTGGAGGCTGTCGGCCGAGGCCTTCGCCGAGGCGCTCTCGAGCGAGGACAACAAGGAAGGTCTGATGGCCTTCATCGAGAAGCGGCCACCCAACTGGAAGGGGCGGTAGCGCCGCTACCGCCCACGGAAGGCCTCCGTCCCACGCCGGCGCTGAGGGTGCGCGGCGTGGGACGGTGATCTGCAGGTACTACCCGTCGCCTCCGCCGCCCCCGGGATCTCCGCCGTGGCCGTCGTGGCCCTTGCCCGCCGGCTTGGGCGCCGGTGGCGGCTTCGGAGGGGGCACCCGCGTCGTGGGAGGCGCCGCGACCCGGCTGGGCAGGGCGGTCGTGGACGGGGTGGACTGCGAGGTCAGCGTGGAGCTGGTGGACGATCCGCCCGCTCCGCTACCGGATCCGGAGAGCACTCCGAGGGTGATGGCGGCGGCGGCCGCCGCGCCGGCCAGCACGGCCCCCGTCCTGCGGCCCCGGTGGGGGCCGGGGCGTCCCGTCCGGCCCGAGCCATCCCCGTCCACCCATCGTGGCGCCCCTGCACCCAGGCTGGCCGGCAGGAGCTCGGTCGGGTGCACCGCGCCGGCCCAGCCGGGGGTGGCGAGCACCGCCTCCCGGCCCGGAGCGGCGCGGCGGATGGTGGCCGCCATCTCGGCCGCGGACCAGTAGCGGTCGGCCGGGTCGGGGGCCAGGGCCCGCTCGACCGCGGTGGCCAGAGCCGGGTGCAGCCCGGGCCGGACCTCGGTAAGGGGCGCGGCGGAGGCCAGCGTGGCCGCCGCCGGCCACCCCCCGCCCACCGGCGTGTCGTCGAAGGGGCGCCGCCCGGCCAACGCCTCGTACACGACCACGCCGACCGAGTAGATGTCCGACGCCACGGTGGCCGGCTCCCCGTTGAGGCGCTCGGGGGCGAGGTAGGCGGGGGTGCCGATGACCAGGCCGGTGAGGGTGTTGTCGCGGTGGTCGACCTGCAGCGCCTTGGCGATACCGAAGTCGGTGACCTTCCAATGGCCGTCCTGGGTGGCGAGCACGTTGGCCGGCTTGATGTCCCGGTGAAGGATC
>DATGAX010000130.1:0-8265 GCA_035312965.1 Acidimicrobiales bacterium | reverse complement strand
TCGCCTGCTGGGCGATGGGGCTGACGCAGCACAAGAACGGCGTCGCCAACGTGCAGGAGATCGTGAATTTCCTGCTCCTGCGCGGAAACGTGGGACGGCCCGGGGCCGGCGTCTGCCCCGTCCGCGGGCACAGCAACGTGCAGGGCGATCGCACGATGGGCATCTGGGAGCGCATGCCCGACCGCTTCCTCGACTCGCTGCGGGACGAGTTCGGCTTCGAACCGCCCCGCCACCCCGGGCTGGACACCGTCGGGGCGATCCGCGCCATGAGGGACGGCCGGATCGACGTGTTCATGGCGCTCGGCGGCAATTTCGTCGCCGCCACGCCGGACACCCGTCTCACCGAGGCCGCCCTGGCCAACTGCGGTCTCACCGTGCACGTGGCGACGAAGCTCAACCGGTCGCATCTGCACCCCGGCCGGGAGGCGTTGCTGCTGCCCTGCCTCGGGCGCACCGAACGCGACACGCGACCGGCCGGCGATCAGTTCGTCACCGTGGAGGACTCGATGAGCGTGGTGCACGCGTCGCGGGGCAGCCTGCCGCCGGGCTCGCCCCACCTCCGCAGCGAGGTGGCCATAGTCACCGGTGTCGCCCATGCTCTGTTCGGCGGTGATCTCGGGTGGGAGGCGATGGGCGCCGACTACCGCCGCATCCGCCGGCACGTCGAACGGGTGGTGCCCGGATTCCACGCCTTCGAGGAGCGGGTGGCCACTGCCGGCGGGTTCACCCTGCCGCGGCCGCCGCACGACTCGCGGACCTTCCCCACACCTTCCGGGCGGGCCCGTTTCACGGTCAACCCTCCGAGCGCCCCGCACGTACCCGACGGCCACCTGCTACTCCAGACGGTGCGGTCCCACGACCAGTTCAACACGACGGTGTACGGGCTCGACGACCGGTACCGGGGCGTGCGCGGGGGCCGGAGGGTGGTGTTCGTGCACCGCGACGATCTGTCCGCCCGGGGCCTTCGGGACGGGGACCTGGTCGACCTCGTCAGCGTGTGGTCCGACGGCGAGCGGCGGGCGGAGGGGTTCCGGGCGGTCGAGTACCCGACCCCGCCGGGGTGTGCCGCCGCCTACTTCCCGGAGGCCAACGTCCTGGTGCCTCTCGACTCGACCGCGGAGGGGAGCAACACGCCGACATCGAAGTCGATCGTGATCCGCATCGAACGCTCCGGTTAGCGCGGCCTTCCATTTTGTCCGCCTCAGCAGGTGAAGTCGCGGGGCGTGACAAAATGTCCTTCCTGTGACCGAACTGATCAAGCCCCGTCTGGAAGGAACCGTCGGGCTGGGCGACGGGCGGAGGATGGGCTTTGCCGAGTTCGGGCACCCCTTCGGCCGCGCCATCGTGTGGCTGCACGGCACCCCCGGCGCCCGGCGGCAGATACCGCACGAGGCCAGGGTGCTGGCCCTCGAGGCGGGCCTCCGGATCGTGGGCATCGACCGGCCCGGCATAGGCTCGTCGAGCCGCCACGTCTATCCGCAGATCGGGGCGTTCGCCGACGACCTCGAGTCGGTGGCCGACGCACTCGGGATCGGAGAGATGGTCGTGATCGGCTTGTCCGGTGGCGGGCCATACGCCCTGTCGGCCGGGGCGCGGCTCGGTGACCGGGTCGCCGCCATCGGCGTGCTCGGCGGGGTGGCGCCGACCCGGGGACCGGATGCCATCGACGGCGGGCTCGTGTCGGTGGCCGTCCGTTACGCCGACGTGCTCCGTTGGGGCCGGGTGCCGCTCGGCTTCCTGCTCGGCACCGTCGTGCGGGCCGCCCATCCCATCGCCGCACCCGGCCTCGACATGTACGCCCGCCTCTCACCGGAGGGGGACCGCCGACTTCTGGCCCGCCCGGAGTTCAAAGCGATGTTCCTCGACGACCTGATCAACGGCAGTCGCCGCCAGTTGCACGCCCCTGTCGCCGATGCGGTGGCCTTCACGCGGGAGTGGGGCTTCCATGCCGCCGACGTCCGCGTGCCGGTCGTGTGGTGGCACGGCGACGCCGACCACATCGTGCGCATGGCCCACGGTGTCCATATGGTCTCCCGCCTGCCCGATGCCGAGCTGCGCACCCTCCCCGGGGAGAGCCATCTGGCCGGACTGGGAGTCGCCGAGGAGATCGTCACCACCTTGATCGGGGTCTGGGACGAGCGGGCCGGGGCGGTGCCGGCCTGACCCCACCGGCCCAACTGATGTAAACCGGGAAGCCTGTTCGGGCGTTACCCAACTGATGGAGGTGTTCCGGCCGGTGCGGCGCGACGAGGGGTTCGACGACTTCTTCCTCGCCTTCTCACCGAAGGTGCTGAAGTTCGCCGAGCGGTTCACGGGCAACCGGGCTACCGCCGAGGACGTGACAGCGGAGGCCTTCGCCCGGGCCTACGCCCACTGGGGCAAGGTCGGCCGGCTGGCGTACCGCGACGCGTGGGTGATGAGGGTGGCGTCCAACCTGGCCATCGATGTGGCGCGGCGGGGCGGGCGGCAGGCCGTACCGGTCTCCGTCCCGGCCGTGGACGCCGCCGACCTGGTGGCCCTGCGCCGGACCCTCCTGCACGCCCTGGTGGCCCTGCCCAAGGCGCAGCGGGAGGCCGTCGTCCTGCGCTACCTGGCCGACCTGTCGGAAGCCGACGTGGCCGCCGCCCTCGGGATCAGGCCGGGAACGGTCAAGTCCCACCTTCACCGCGCCGTGGTCGCGCTGAGACAGACGTTGGGGGCCGACATCAAGGAGCTCGGATATGACGTCCACCCCGCCTGAAGGCCGCGGCCCGGGCGCCGCCGACGACCTGTTGCGGCGGGCCCGGGCGCGGGGCGAGTCGATACGACGGCGGCGCCTGGCCCTGCGGTCGACCGCCGCCGCGATCGCGGCCGGCGGCCTGGCCGTGGCCCTGGCCGTGACCCTCCCCTCCGGGAACGCCGTCCACCGGGTCGGCACTGCCGCTCCGGGCTCGACGACCACCGCGGCGCGGCCGCGGGGAAGCACGGCTCCGACGTCGACGCCCGGGTCCACGTCCACAGCGGTAGCGGCCTCCTCGACCTCGGCGGTCGTGCCTTCTACCGCCTCGAAGGCCGTTCCGCCCCCTCCGGTGACGACCACCACCGTGGCCGCTCCGGTCACGTTGACCCTCACGGACACCGACTCGGGACGGACCGTCACCGTGCCGGACGGATCGACGGTCATCGTCAAGCTGGCGGCGGACAACTGGACCATCCACGACTCCTCCGACCCGGCCGTGCTGGCCATGCAGGGTGCGCCGGCGCAGCAGCGCGCCGACTGCGGGTATCCGGGCGGGACGTGCGGGAGCACCAGGGCGACGTTCAGGGCCGACTCCGCCGGACGGGCGACCGTGACGGCCGGCCGGAGCTACTGCGGCGAGGCCATCCGCTGCACCCCCAAGACGGGGGCCTGGTCGGTGACGGTGGTCGTGACCGGCTGAGCGTTGGCAGTCCGGCTGTCAGGAAATGGGTGACGCGGTCGGTGTCCCGGCCAACCACGCCGGTTTCCATCCCGGGATCAGGCTCTCGATGGCGGCCGCCGGCTGGGCCTTGGAGAAGTAGAAGCCCTGCCCGTACTCGCACTGCAGGGACCGGAGCCGTTCGACCTGCCACCGGTTCTCGATCCCTTCGGCGGTGACCTGCAGGCCGAGGGCGTGGGCCATGGCGATGGTGGATCGGACGATGGCATCGCCCTCCGCCATCATGGTGGCGACGAACTCGCGGTCGATCTTGAGCACGCTCACGGGGAAGCTGTGGAGGGCGGCCAGCGACGAGTAGCCGGTGCCGAAGTCGTCCAGATCCAGTCCCACTCCGGTCGAGCAGACCTCGGACACGATGTGGGCCATCCGGTGGGGTTCACGCATGAGCGTGCCCTCGGTGATCTCGAGATGGAGTGCGCCGCCGGGCAGCCCCGAGGCCTCTACGGCGGCGAGCACCTGATCGGGGAAATGGGGGTCGTCGAGCTGGCGGCCGGACACGTTGACCGCCATCTTGACTCCCGAGTCGACGACGCCGAGCTGCCGCCAGCGGGCCAGGTCGGCCAGGGCGGTGGTGAGGACATGACGGCCCAGTTGGGCGATCATGCCCGTCTCCTCGGCCACGGGGATGAACTCGGCCGGCGATACCATCGACGCGCCCGCCGGCCACCGGGCCAGGGCTTCGAAACCGGCGACACGGGCCGTGGCCAGGTCGACGACCGGCTGGTAATGGACTTCGATGAGCGACTGTTCGACCAGCGCGCGCAGGTCGTGCTCGAGGGCCAGGCGTTCGACGACCCGGCGGTGCATGCTGTTGTCGAAGATGGCGTACGGCAGGCCGCTGCTGTACTTGGCCTCGTACATGGCGATGTCGGCGTTCCGCATCAGATCCGCGGCGCTCCCGGCGTCCTGGGACAGGGCGATCCCGGTGCTGGCGCTCACGAAGAGGCGGTGGCCGTCGATGGTGAATTCGTCCTGCAGGGCGCCGTGCACCCGCAGCGCCACCTCCACCGACCGCGTCTCCGCTTCGCCGGTAGGCACCTCCTGCAGCAGGATGGTGAACTCGTCGCCGGCCAGGCGGGCCACGGTGTCCGACGGGCCCGTCTCCCGGGCGATGCGGTCGGCGAGGGCGACGAGCAGGCGGTCGCCAACGGCGTGGCTGAACGTGTCGTTGACCAGCTTGAAGCGGTCGATGTCCAAGAACAGCACCACGCACGAGGTGCCGGGATCGCTCTTGTGCTTCAGCACGGCCCGCTCCAGCCGCTCGAGGAACATGACCCGGTTGGGCAGCCCGGTGAGCGAGTCGTGCAACGCGTCGTAGCGCAGTCGGTGCTCGGCCCGGCGGGACACGGTGATGTCGGAGAGCGACCCGGCCATGCGCAACGGCTGGCCGGCCAGGTCGTCCACCGCGATGCCGCGGACCAGCATCCACCGCCAGGTGCCGTCGCTGTGGCGCATCCGGTGCTTGAGCTGCAGGAGCGAGGTCCGCCCGCTCAGGTGGGCCTCGATGGCGAGGTGCAGCCCGGCCAGGTCCTCCGGGTGCACCAGGTCGAACCACGTCGTCGGCGACCCGTCCTCCTGGCCCGGCTCCAGGCCCAGCACCGCCTGCCAACGGGGGGAGTAGTACACCTGCTGCGTGCGCAGGTCCCAGTCCCATATCCCGTCGTTGGCCGCCCGGACGGCCAGCGCGTAACGCTCCTCACTGGCCGCCAGCCGCTCGAGGGCGTGGTGCTGGGAGATGGCGTAGCGGATGGTGCGCTCCAGCGAGTAGGGGTTGACCTCCTGCTTCAGCATGAAGTCGGTCACCCCCGCCGCGCTCGCCTCGAAGTCGATGCTCGAGTCGCTCTCGCCGGTGAGAAGGATGACAGGGGCGTGGCTGCGGCTGCAGAACCCCTCCCGGACCAGATCCAGCCCGGTATGGGCCCCCAGGCGGTAGTCGACGATGTAGATGTCATGGCGATCCTGGCGGATCGCCGACAGGGCGCTCTCGTAGTCGCCGCACCAGTCCAGGTGGAACCGCGACCGGTCCTGGCGCTGCAGCATCTCCTTGGTGATCAGGTAGTCGTCCTCGTCGTCCTCGACGAGCAGGATCGAGACGACGCCCTCGTAGGTCATCGTCATACCGTGCTCGGATCGATCAGCTCCACCAACTCGAACCAATAGCGTTGCCAGGTCTTCATGCACTCGACCAGCCCGGCGAAGGTCACCGGCTTCGTGATGAACGAGCTGACGCCGAGATCGTATGTCCGGTATATGTCCTCTTCGTCCTTGGATGTGGTCAGCACCACGATCGGGATGGAGCGGAGATGCGGATCGGCCTTGATCTCGGCCAGCGCCTCCCGGCCGTCCTTCTTGGGCATGTTGAGGTCGAGGAGGATGATGCCGGGGCGGGGCGCGTCGGCCGCCGGGTCGGCGTAGGTACCTTCCCGACGCAGGTAGTCCATGAGGTCCTGTCCGTCCACCACGAAGCGCATCTCGTTGGCCAGACGGGCGTTCTGAAGGGCCTCGCGGGTCAGGTCGCGATCGTCCTCGTCGTCGTCGGCCATCAGGATGGTGACCGCCTTCTTGACCCGCTCAGGCTCTTGCACCGGCGTTCACCTCCTCGCCGGAACGCCCCTGCACCGCGGAGATCCCGAACCCGAAGCTGCCCTCGGGCTGGTCCATCGGGAGACGGACGACGAACGTGGCGCCGTTCCCCGGCGAGCTCTCCGCCTCGATGGTCCCGCCGTGGCGGTCGGCGATCTTGCGGCACAGCGCCAGCCCGATACCGGTGCCCGGGTACTCCGTGCGCCCGTGCAGGCGCTCGAATATCCGGAAGATGCGGGCCGCGTACCGAGGTTCGAACCCGATGCCGTTGTCGGAGACGGTGAGGCGGAACACGCCGTCCTCGATCTGGCCGCGGACCTTGACGACCGCGGGCACGTCGGGCTGGCGGAACTTGATGGCGTTGGATATCAGGTTCTGAAGCAGCTGCTGCATCTGGAGCGGATCGGCGCTGATCTCCGGCAAGGGTCCGATGTCGAATGTCGCACCGGCGTCTTCGATCTGCGCTTCGAGGTCGTAGATCACCCGGTCCGCCAGCTCCGCCAGGTCCACCCGCTCGAAGGGGCGGCCCTGGGTGGACACGCGGGAGAACTTGAGCAGATCCTCGATCAGCCTCTGCATCCGCTCCGCCGCCGCGTTGGCCCGTTCCAGGTAGTCGCGGCCCTTGTCGGACAGGCGCTCGGCCTCGAGGATGGTGAGCTGCTCGGTGAAGGTCCGCACCTTGCGCAGCGGCTCCTGCAGATCGTGGGAGGCGATGGACGCGAAGCTCTCGAGCTCCTCGTTCGACCGGGCCAACTCGGCCGCCCGCCGGTGCAGGGACTCGTTGACCACGCTGAGCTCGGCGTTGACGGCGGCCAGGCGCCCGTTGACCTCGGACACCACCTCGGCCGAGCGGAGCACCCGCCAGCCCAGCCCGGCCGCGAGGAGGGCCACCACGACCAGGGAGAAGAAGATGATCCACGGCACGTAGGCCCGGGCTCCGTTGACACTGGAGAAGAGCGTGCTGCTCGGCGCCACCAGTACGATCCGCCATCCGGAGTTGGCGAGCGGGGCGACCTGGAAGTAGTTGCCGTGGTCGTCGCCGGCGCGCCGATGGAGGGTGGCCGAGCTCGGGTGGCTGATGGGAGTGCCGGTCTGCACCCCGCCGCCCGATCCGGCCATGACCACGCCGTTGCCGTCCACGAGGTAGTTGTGCTCGCCCTTGACCCCCGGGATCGTCTTCAGCTCACCCGAGAAGAACGGCTCGAGCGCCGCCTGGCTCAGGCCCGTGACGAGCAGACGTTCCCCACCTGCAGCGGGGAAGGGGACGACGAAGTCGGCGACGGTACGGCCGCCGACGAGAGCCTCGTCGCCGAGGTAGTACGGGGCCTGCTTGGCGGCCAGGCCCGACAGGAAGGCGGTGGACAGCGTCAGGCCGGCGGCCGGGTCGTACCCGCCGGCTGAGGCGATGACGGTGCCGTGGGCATCGGTGACGACGGCATACGCCTCCAACTGGGCCGCGGTGGCCAGCTTGTCGTGGTTGATGGTCCGGCCGTAATCGATCGAGTACTGCACCTTCTGCTGCTGGACCGTCTGGAAGAGGGTGTCGATCAGGGAGGCGGCCAGCTGCGCCCGGTCGCTCACCTCCGTCTTGATCTGGCTGCGCGTCCGATTCTGGTTCGACGCCAGCTGCACAGCGAATACCACGAAGACGGCGGCGAGCACGATCATGACCGCTGCTCCCGCCAGGATCGGCCTTGCCAACTTCATCCAGACCCCCTCACCTGCAGCCGTGCTGATGCACCCCCCGGACGGACACATGACCGGATTGCCCCTACGAGCTCGTATCACGCGGTCTGAGCGGGGGTCATCATATGTCGGGCGGCTCGCGGGGACCGGGCGGAATCGGTCGCCTTCCCATGAATCCGATTTGAGCGGAACCACCGTTGATGGCGCGTTTTGCGCCGCCTGGGCGCCGGGCCAGAGCCCTCAGCGGCCGGCCAACCACTCGATCCACGCGCCGTGCGGGTGCACGAAAGCCAGCGGGGTGGCTCGGCGACCGCCGCCGTCGAACACGGCCAGCCCGAGAACGCAGGGCGACCCGCTGGTCGGCGGGGGCGGGGTCGCCGGTTCGAACATCGGGACGGTGCCGGCCAGATCGAGGCCGACCCACGCGACGGGCGTTCGGCGGCCGGCCGCCTCGAGCGCGTCCACGAACGCGGCCCGCGCGTCTCCGGGCAGGTAGCTGTAGGACACGGAGGTCACCACCGCGGTGGGATGGGGCCGC